>JAIBBV010000002.1 GCA_019694465.1 Oligoflexia bacterium | reverse complement strand
CATGAGTAGCCACGCGCCTCTGAGCCGTACAGCACAAAGACGTACGAGAATGCTAAAAAGACTGCAAAAAATCTCGCTTCAATAATTCCAAATTTGGAGCGCAAACCAAGTCCCACGATCACGCTCAAGACCCCACACAAAATTGACAGGCCGCGCATGGCTAATGGCGTAGCCTCAGCGCCACACAACCAAAGCCAAAGACTGTTTAGGTAGTGATTGTTATCGTGGTGAATCTTAAAAATATCTACCGGTGCATGCGCAGGCTGGATAAGCCTAAGACTCCAAATCTCATCCAGTCCCAACTCCCCGAGTGCCCCCCAGTAGCGCCACAAAGCAGCTAGGGTCACTAGAAGTAATAAAAATATTATGTCTGTGCGCTTTGAATTAGGCATAGCAGGCAAGTTTATCAAGAAAGCAGCCCTAACTATCTGACATGTCTAACCTATTATGCCATAATGTAATTTTATACGCGCCATGCAGTTTTGACTGCACGGCTCCATAGCTATGCTACGCCCACTCCTGAGGGGCTAATAACTAAAGGCAGAGCCATTAAAAGGACATTACCGAGGCGGTTACCATGGGTCTGGGAATAGCAAATGCAGTAGGCGGGGCGATTGAAGCAGTAACCGGGAGCCCAGAGTCTGCCATTGCGAAAGTTGCTATTGATACAATTGCTGATGTTGCAAGAGATGCCCTTAAGCCACCTAGCGCACAGGAAATAGATCGCAACCGCCAAGAAGAGGCACGCAAAGATCAAGAAGCCAAGGAACAAGCGGAACGAAAGGAACGTGACGCATTAGAGCTAGTTCAGCGTGCCCAAGAGCAATTTAAGGCAACACATTCGTTATCAGCTACATCGGACATAGCAGAAGCTCAGTCTGCTCTTGAATTAGCAAGAGAGGCAGCCGAAGCTAGTAAAGACACGTACGTGGACGACTTAGAAGTAGCTGCCGCGCGGCATAATATTGACGTGCAGGTCACAGGCCTTGAGGGCTATCAGCCACTCTTCAAACACCCAGAGATGCAAATGGTCCTAGCGCAGGACGGCGCTGAAGCACCCAAAGTTGATGCAGAGACAGGGAGAGCTAGCGCTGACGTTCAAATTTTATGGCGCGATGGCAACACCTCCCGCATTAGCGGCATGCCATTTGTAAAGCAGGAGGCGGCCGAGCAGCAAGAAATTCTTAGACTAAAAGACCGCCTTGAGGCACGAAACGAGCAAACCGGCCAAGCTCTAGCTGCCTAAGACAGCACTTAAGAATTAAGATTACTAATCAGTCACAAGCTTCACTATGAGCCCGCGAACCCCAGCTCCGCGTCGCTCCAACCACTTCGTGCTTGTCCGGCCATCCATGGCCGGCTAGTGTCCACAGCTACAATTATTCAAGAAATCATACAGCCGCATACGCTACAAATGAACTGCATTATTTTGGGGCCCAGCGCTCATAGCGACGCAGCATTAGCAGCCCAGGTATGGCACACAGAGCTGCCAGCACAAAAAACTGCACCCAGCCCAGCCATACAACCAAACTGGCTGCGATTGGCCCCGCCAAAACTCTTGGCAGCGATGAAAATGCGCTTAAAAGCGCATACTGAGTCGCAGTGAAGCGAGGATCACATAGTCCCATTAAAAGCGCTGTAAATGCTGCTGTGCCAAGACCACTAGTAAAGTTTTCCATAATTACTGCGAACGAAAGTACGCTATAGTCCTTCCCAGCCGCCGCCAGCATGGCAAAACAGAGCACAGCCATAGCTTGTGCAATTCCAAACCAGATCAGAGACCTTTTTAGGCTCATCTTGGCCATCAGGGCCGCACCAGCCAAAGCGCCCACCAGAGTCGCTACTAGACCCACACCTTTATAAACAAGTCCGAGGTCAGTCTTTGAGAAACCAAGCTCCAACATAAACTTTGTACTGAGCGCCAGCGCTAATACATCTGCAATTTTGTAAATAAAAACAAAGGCAAATGCCTCATAAGCAAATGGACGGGAGAAAAACTCCACGAACGGTCGCACCACTGCTTCGCGCAGGCTTTTGGGAGTTAAAGCATCATCAGTCGGTGCTGGCGCAATCAGAGTAGCCAGTACGCCAATCAAGAGAGCACAGGCCATAATTCCATACACCCAACGCCACGGTAGATGATCTGCCAGGATCAAAGCTAAGGCGCCGGATGTCAGCATAGCGAGTCTATACCCAAGCACTGAGATTGCAGCACCACTACCTCGCTCATTAGCAGCTAAAATCTCGGCGCGGTAAGCATCTATCACTATATCCTGACTAGCGCTAAAAAAAGACAAGCACACGGCCAGCACCGCGAGTGGCTGCAAACTAGTCTTTGGGTCGCAAAATCCCATCGCAATGATTACAACTATTAGGGCAGTTTGGGTGATCAGCATCCAACCACGCCGCCGCCCAAGGAATGGCGGAACAATTCGATCCATGAAAGGGGACCAAATAAACTTTAATTGGTATGGAAGTTGAACTAAGGAAAAATACCCGATTGTTTTAATATCTAGCCCTTCTGATGCGACCCAAGCCTGTAAAGTGCTTATAGCGAGAGCTATCGGAAGGCCAGAAGAAAAGCCCAGTAACAGCATGAGAAACATGCGAAAGTTTGTGAAAATAAGTAGCATTTCTCTCATTGCTAAACTGTCGCACGAGGTGAGGCATTACGAGAAGAGGATCTTCGACCAGCAACTTCCATTGCTTCTTGCGACCTGCTCAAGCGCGCTTCTACGGGCCTAGTCCGTGAACTGCCCAACAAAGGACTGAGCTCTAGGCTCTCTTAAGGCGTTAAGCCACAGTTAGCATCAGGAGCCTGACGAAAACTCCCATCTAACTGGTTGAACCTCAATGAGACCTGTGTGCTGTGTGGTTTCATAAGAGCTTCGGTTAGATCGTACACTGCCTGTTTCATCAAATACAGATTTCTACAGATAAACCAGAGAGATCACAGAGTTTGCAGAGTAATTTCGGTCAAGCTCCAGACAACTATGACACGCTCGATCGAACGCCAATGCAATTGGCCTAATAAGCGATGGCAGCGCCAGCAGATAACTCTCTAATATCTTGTTCAACTAGACAAAAGCGGGCATTCAAATTGACATCCGCCCTTAAAGCATCTGCGCACTCAATAATGTGCTTTGACTTAAGCGAGAGCAAGCTCGCATACAGATATGATAATCGAGTGAGAAAGGCTGCCTGCAGCGTTTCTTGATAGGCCTCTAGCGCCGGTCCCAACACGGAACCCAGCGACTTAAGCAGCAGCTTTAACTCGCCATCAATTTGTTTAACATTTGCCGTCTCACCTGCAGACAAGCACTTCAACTGCTCAACCAGATATGAGACCAATTTTTGAGTGACCTCTGCAGCCTGGTACGAGTTTGCATCTCCACTCAACTCATCGGGAACACCAGCATCAAGCAAGGCCGCCACTAATCTTCGGCCCTCAGATAGCGATGTTAAAAGCACTTCAGGATTCATCTTTCCTCCTCCCGCTCGTCTCGCTGTGCTTGATCAATTAGCTCTCTTATAGTCGGAGCGGATCTTTCCAGCACTGCTGCACCCAGTTTGCCCAGGCGCTCAAACGCGGCAGCAATAATCTTAGGCGGCTCTTCGCTTACATTAACACGAACAGCAATCTTGTCTCCCAACTTTCCTAGGCCCATGCCATCTAGGGGCCTTGAGCCAACGCCCGCCACAACCGCAATATAATCCGCCAGATCAGCGCTCGTTGTAACGCCTAACTCCTTAAATGGCTCTGCTTTAACGCATAGACAGGCAAAAAACCCTGTCTCAGCCATGTGCGCGACGGAAAAGAGTTCTGCGCGGGCCAACTTATTGGCTGCTTCAATGCCCTTATAAACCGCCTTAAAGCCTTTATCGAACCTACCTTGATCTACTCTAGTAAAGCCCCTCCATCCAGAGAGTGCCTCGACACCGCGTTCTAGAATAAGGCCATCTATTACACTTGGGATGTTGCCTTCTGCCTGAGCCAGCTTGCGCAAAGATTCGAGGATTCTGCTATCTCCGCAACAAGCAAATCCAAAACGCTGATGCTCATCGGGTAGTACTTTCGAGGTGCCAGTGATCGTAACCACGCGATCATATAGCCGCTCGCTACGACCAGACTTCACTTTCGCACTAAGAGCAGCGAGGCTGGAACCGTCCTTTGATGATTTCGAAGGCAGCAGTGCGTACAGCTCGTCGACGACAGCCCGCATGTTATGCCTAACCAGAACCTGTGCTAGCGCTTCATGCTGTTCACGACTAAAGGTAGCACCAACATTGGCTACAGGATCAACCATGAGTAATACACTTGGGGCCCCTTCCGACTTAAAGCTCCTAACTGCGATATCAAGACGAGTAGCATCTAAACAAAAGCCAGTGTCGGCTGTTGGTATTAAGCAAACCTCCCCGTAACGCCCAGCTATTTCTATAAGTGGCTCAAAGCAGCCTTGTGGAATAAAGATTCGTCCATTCTTTTCAGGGCAAATCGCATGCAGCGCGCCCGCCAATACACGCATTGAAGTTCCACTTACAATCGCAACTTCACTGCCGAGCTTCTCTGGCTCTTTAGTCACTGGAATTCCTCGACTGCGGAAGAAACTTTCAGCTACTCGATCGACTTCACGCGCGCCTTCCGCAAGCGGGACTTCGGTAATAAGAGCATCTAAGTCACGCTGACAAATCGACATCCCACCAAAGTTAACTTCGATTTCTGGACCATCACCGAACACAAAGGCAAGGCGCATACCTTGCGCCTGTTGGGGCAACTTAGCGCGAATTTTTTCAACAGCAGTGCCAGCTTCTAATTCCGGTCTTAGTGCGGCATCAACCCAAGGTGGAATACGATCCTGGCTCCCAAGAGAATTTAACACTTCAAGCAAATCAGTGGGGGAAACTCGCTTAGCGACTTGGAGCATGAATTTCGGATCCGGCTTCGCTGGATACAGGCGGCCTTTTTGATCCAGATTTACACTGAGCGCGCCGCTCAGATCCAAAGCTGGCACACAAGGGACGCCGCGAACAAATTCATGCGTTGAAAAAGTTAGCCCATCCAATTGCCCCTGCGGCACATAGCCGTCCATAGCCAGCCGAACTGCTGTGTCGCCCGTGACGAACTCACCACGCCCAAGGCGCTCTCCAAGCGTCCCCTGCGCCAACTCATTTGGCTGGGGAGAAATTCCCTGATTTTCTCGACGGGTCCTCATTTTAGAGCACTAACTTAAACCACAAACCTTGACTACCGACATAACAAGCTGGATTTACTTGCTATTTTATGAGCATAGAGGATGCTTGCCAGTGTCCCATACGTTATTAAGAGATTGCAGGAGCGTGTGGCACTTGGAATTTATCTCTGGGGGGCCGCTGCCGTTACTCAGGCTTGCAATTTGAGAGGGATCGCGACGATGGAGGCGCACGTAGTCCCGGTCGGCTAAGCACACCACTAGTAATGGAACACCAGCATCACAACTCTCTGCACACACCACCTACCTTCCCTTATATCATCAGTTAGCCTGACTAGAGCTTCAGTATCCCCAAAATGCTAGCCCGCATTAAAAGCGCTAATGACTTTCCGTCACAGACATCTCCAGATTGAATTGCCGTGCGTAAAGCAGCCACGCTAAGCTCTTCAACACTAATAAATTCATCGTCGTCAGGCTTAGCTTTCTCTGGACGAAGACCGCGTGCAACAAACAAATGCTGCACCTCATTACAAAAGCCTGGTGCAGGTAGAATAGTTCCCAGCGCCACCCACTCTGATGCAGCTACCCCCACTTCCTCTCTTATTTCCCGCTGTGCGCAGGTCAGTGGATCTTCTCCTGAGTTCAGGGTTCCCGCAGGGCACTCCAGCAACATCCGTCGAACTGCATGCCTATATTGGCGCACTAACAAGAAGGTTCCTAATTGCGTTACAGGCAAGAATACAGCAGCCCCTGGATGCGTTACTGAGTCCCGCTGCAGGACACTGCCATCAGGGGCTTGAATTTTGTCCCGAACAACGCCGAATTGCTTGCCCCGCAAGAGCTCATTCGACTCCAATATCTTGAATTCCTCAGCCATATGAAAACCCCTTTCAGCCTAACAAGACGACGAATACTATACCTAGGGTTGCCGACAGGCAGCCTCCCAGTATCCTCGTGTATAAGCCATGTCTAAAAAAGTTTTAGCTCTGATCACAGCGCCAAAGTTCATTTGGAGCGCCATTGTACTGCTCCTAGCATTCTCCTTCTATCTATTTGTCATTGATGCATCCACGCGGCAACTAGTCGACTTGGAGATTTACTATAAGGCAGCGCAATTACTTCAGCAGGGCGAAAATATCTACAATACGCCTGTCATGGTTCAGAACCGCTGGGGCTACATGACGCAGGGCTATTACCTGTACCCGCCCATTCTTGCTTTCGCGCTAAGCATCCTGCCCAACATAGAGTATCAAACCATAAAATTTTGCTGGTGCGTTTTGGCGTGGCTATCGATCGCTGGCTCTGCTGCATGCCTGGCTGGGCTACTTGCCTATTCAAGAAATATAAAAATTCCATACCCATCGCGCTTTGCGCTCTTACTTTTTTTCTGCATCTGCTTTGAGCCAGTCTATTCTGGAGTCAGCGATGGGCAAGTGGCAGCACTGATCTTGCTTTGCATTAGCGGCTTCTTTCTCTGCTATGCAGCAAACACTTTCTATTTAGCAGGTGCCCTGCTCGGCATAGCAGCCAGCATAAAAATCACTCCGGCGCTTCTGCTTCTTGTTCCACTAAAGACAAAGCGCTGGGGCGTACTACTCAGCTTTTTTGTTATTGGCGTAACACTATTGCTGCTACCAACTTTGGCCACGAATAACCCGCACGTGTTGAACGACTTCATTGGGTATTTGCAGGGAATGTCTGTAGATGGACGTCATAGAGATTTTCCATTTAACTACGCCTTTGATAAGGCAATTCTTCTACCATTTGGCCTGGAAGAAGCTGTCTATTTGCGTTGGCTTATAAAAGGCTTGGTTCTTGCGCTACCTATTTTTGTTGTCGCCAAAGCACGCATCACCAGCATACGTGAAGCTCTTACATACCTTGGGTTTGTTAGCTGCTGCATGGTGCTAAGCTCTCCCATTATGTGGTTTCACCACTTAGCTTGGGCCCTACCAGCCATCGTAGTTTTTGCTCTCAACAACGAACATACGGGTGAGCGACTAATACGCCACTACACACTCGCTATTGGTTACCTTTTTGCTATTAGTCAGACGCACCTAATTCAATTCCAAGTATTTATGAACAATCCTGCTGGCCTGAAGTACACCACATTGGTTCCTGGCGTGCTGGTTTTAACATTAGCTTGCAATCTTCTGTCGAGCATAAGTTCAGGCGGAAGCAAGAAAGGAAGCCCGCTCCATCTTCCTTAGAATCTCGAACAATCTAGATCTCCAACCCAAAACGACATCAACATAATAGCTGTTCCGCGAAGCCCCCGTTGCGTCTAAGCTAGCAGTATGCGCGTAGCTTGTTCGCAGCCGAAGTATCCTCTCAATCAATTCGCGATTCTAAAGCCAGGCGTTTTAGCAACATTCGCCCTGCTTTTGTCACTCCTATCAGCACAAATAGGTATCGCCACTGCCATAGCTGACTCGGGGGTTGCGTCCTGGAATACAGAAATCCGTCTTCTTGAAGCCGGCACGGTCTTGATTACAGAAGAGCTGCAGGTGGGATTTGAGAAATCTAACAAATGGTTTGGGATTGGCCACGCGCTTCCCAAGACCGCCTCCATCTTACGCAAAGGAGCTGCGCCTTTAAGCTATGAGCCCCAAGTTGGCTTTATTGATTCAAAATCTGCGCCTCTTAAAATCACCGCTGAGAAGGGCGTACAGTATATTAGGCTTCGACAATCAGCAGCTTTATCAGAGCCATTGCACTCCTTTATCTTACAATACAAAGTGCATGGTCTAATTCAAAAGGGCAAAGCTGGTGACTCGCTAAGCTGGCCAATCGTTCAAGCCTGGCCAGGCGGGGTAAAGTCTTTTACTGTAAAAATCACAGACCTTCCGAACAAAATGCAGACGTGCCCAAAGACAGCGATCGTGAAAATTTTGGATGGCAAGCAAACTACAACGAACATTCAACTTGCACGCGCACAAAATGCCTGTCTTGCTAGCGGGGGGCCAGTCGATGAAAAGGGATTGTATATTTTAGTTGTAAATCTGCTCTGAGCAAAACGACTCGAATAGCATGACGAGCTATTTACTAGTCTATGGCAATAGCGCTCTCATCCGTGCCCGTCTCTCCGCCGCCCTTGAACTCTGCAATACTATCAATGCCCGCGCTGACTTCACAGCCAACTCCGTCTCCAAGCGCTCCACTTGCAAGCAACTCGCCGTCTGAAAGACTCATATCTAGATAACACACGAACACATCACGCGTTCTTAATCCAAGCTCTGTGGCGCCGCCAATTACAACAAATGCAATGGCCGCGATCGCAAGGGTATACTCAGCCACAGCGGCGCCGAGCTCAGATCTATTTGTTTTTAATGCTGTCTCCCTCACGCCCTTAGCTATCGGCTACATTCTCCCTAAATATGAATTTATAGCCACAAATACCCGCTAGAGCTTGCCAGTCTACGACGATTACCTAGACTATAACTCGCAAAATTTCGTATCACCTATCCTGCAGGGCAGTTATTGGGTGTGCAGAAATTGGATCAGTGCAGATTTCTGTGAATTGGTGAGATTAATGTTTTGCATCTGATTAACTTCATTCAAGGCTTCATTCAGGTCATGCAAGCTAAGGCTATGCAGCTCGTTTGGATTGGAATGACAGGAGCGGCAGGTCGAGTTAAAAATCAAATTGCCTTCAGTAACAGGATCTAGTGGAGTTGGTGTCGGCGCAGGCGTACCACAATTACCACCAGCCTGACTCTGGTTTGCAGCCGCTGTTAGGTTAGCAAACTGCTGGGATGTAACAGTAGTAATATTCATCGGAGCTCCAGTCACGGCAGTCACTAATTGTTGGTACGAAAAATTTACTCCCTTCGGCAAAATCCCAGCTACAGGACTGCCATGACAGCCGCCACAAGTCTGGGTAAAGGTAGACAGGCCAGCAATCACATTTCCAGTTAGACCAGTCGGAATGCCAAAGGCCGTAGTATTCCCATTCCCATCATAATTTCCGCCGGGGCATGGCGTCCCAGGAACTTCGGTTGGAGCTGCAGTTGGCTGCGGGGTGCCAGAACCAGGCGTCGGTGTGGGGGTGCAGTTTCCCGTTCCACCAGGCTGGTTCTTATTCAAAAACGCCACCAAGTTGGCAATCTGTTGCGTTGTAAGTGAACTAAGATTCATTGGTGGACTAGTAATGCGAGCCTGCAGTTGAGGAAAAGTAAAATTCTGTCCATGCGTAGTGTCAGCATGACAGAGATGGCAAGTCTGCTGATACTGCGCCTGACCAGCGCTAATATTGCCTTGCAGTGGTGTCGGAATTTCAAACTTGTTTGTATTGCCGCTTGAGTCAAAGTTAGGCGCAGCACATGAGTTGGCCCCACCTGGGATATCATAGCTATCTATAATTCCATCATGATCTGAATCCGGATCAAGCGGGTCGGTCCCATACAGTAGCACCTCATCTCCATCGCTTAGCCCATCCTTATCAGAGTCCTTTTTGCGCGGATTAGTTCCTAAGATAGCGACTTCAACATAGTCAGAGAGTCTATCTCCGTCCGTGTCCTTCTTTTTAAAGCTAGTCTTAAGCAACACCTCTCTGCGATTGACCAGTCCGTCCTTATCCAAGTCACAGTTTGAAGTGCTGATCTTTTTCAGCTTCCCCTTGCACAACTTGCCAAGTGATTTCATTTTGAGCTTATCAAGCTTTAGTGCCATCTTGAGTTTGATAAGCGAGGCCTTGCTAGCAGCAAATGAATCGTCTACAAACTGAACACTACTAGCCTGCAAGGTCACAACTCCTGGACTTACAAGCTCGGCTTGTGCCGTTGCAGCAAAGGCTAGCACCACAAGCAATCCGATAGAGTAGCTCTGTCTACTAGCAGCTAAAGGTGGTGTTTGAAGCGACAATTTCACACAGCCTGCACAAGATTTATCTACTGCTTATTACGATTAAGATAGGCAACCAGGTCTGCTACTTGCTGATTGGAATGCGGCAATGCCGACATAGTGGGCAAGACGAATGAACCAGCCACTTGCGAAAATGTGCGTCCCAACTTCTCGGTGTGACAACTGACGCAAGCCAATGAGTTTGCCAGGGACTGACCTGCTGGTTTGCAGGCACTAGATACACTGGAAGGAATTCCCAAGGCTGAACGCCCGTAAGAAGTAAGGCAATTGCCGCTAAAGTAGCTAGAACCACCTGGATCAGTTGGATTGGAGGGCGAAGAACCGCCAGAGCCACCAGAACTAGAGCTCTTAGCTTTAGCAACGGCAGATTTGCAGGCTACCGCAGCTGGCTTTGTGTATCCCTTAAGTGTCTTAATATTTGCCGATGTTTTCTTAATTTGCTTGGCTGTAGCAGCCGTTCCTAGGCCCGACGCCTGAAATGCCTTGAGGGCTGCCAACTCATTTTTTTGGTCCAGTATGAATCCACTCAGGGGATAGAAGTATGTCTTGCTATTAACTCCAGGAACCCATTTTTTTATACGACCGCAGGAGAGCTTCATTTTCTTGGAGCCAAGCGCCATCATCATCGACGTTTTTAGGACATCTTTTTTGGGGTTAGCCAAAACTACCGAGCTAGGAGGAGGCTCTGCTGCCGACGCATAGCTAGGGCTTATGCACAGAGCAAACAAAAGGGTAGCGACAACGCAACTGCGAGTGTTCATAGCGGGCACCATCGAATAGCATTACACCAAGGAAAACCCTCACGGGCTCCTAGGAATGTTTCTTAATGCACGCCGCGTGCCAGCAGTTATAAGTCAAAAGAGCGTAACAATTACGTGACAGTAACGTAGCACTACATCAGCAGTGCAAATTTAGTAAGAAAACTAAGTCCTAAGCATTGCAAGAGTTGCAAAAACTTCATGACACTAAAGGTGTGCTTTCACGAAGTAAGGAATAGTAGTTTCGCTGCATGCCCCTCCGAAAGGTGCCATCCATACGCAAGCAAAGCATCATTGGTAAAACTAACAAGCAGTACCATCTAGCGATGAGTGAATTCAGACACTCTCTGTCGCCTCAGATTAGAATGAGCGTTCCATCGCAGATACTCATCCTAGAAGTCATCGATGAGCAGATTTCCGCTTATAAACGCCTTGCAACAGTCGGCCAAAAAATGTGGATGGGAGCTTACACCCCCATCCACACCAAATCCATAAACACCACGCACTAAATCTACGGATCAATTCAGAAAATGATTATCTCTTCTTAAAATCAGCGTGAACTCCAGTCAGATCTCCAGTTACCTTTACTTCTCCCAAGGATTGGTCTGGGCATTGCACCTTATCAGTATCAGGTGGGCAAAGCTGAACCTGGAGTGTGGATACTAGATTATTGGCCGGAGGATTGCCGTTGATCATATCGGTGATTAGCTGACCGATGGATTGCGCGACTTGCTCAACACTTAGGTGATTTGCCGCTGCATATGTACCAATCGCTTGACCATTCACCATAGCTCCACCCTGGCCCGCCATGGTCCCAGGATTTGTGATTGAATATGCCATTCCTGCATTGGTGCTAGCCTTGTTAAACTTTTCTTGTAATTTCTTGTTATCCGAAGGGCTCTTAGCATGAACACAGACTATTCCGGTTTTGCACTGAACCTCAGCTCCGCTTCCTTCACCAACTAAGTTTTCCACAAAGTCTTTGGTTTCAGTAATTACACCGGTAATCCCACACCCCGACAGAGAAGCTACCGCTAAAGAAAGTCCAGCCAGAAAAAATGCTCTTTTACACATACACCACTAACCCCTACTTTTATTTAGATAAAACCCCTTAGAACAGAGAAACTCCGTGCCTAAGGCATCAGTTGAATGCAATTTAGATTAGGAATTAGTGAGAAATAGCGCCGAGAAGGCACCCCCAAAACCACATACATAAACCACAACCAACCTACAATCAGCGTTATGCGAAGGACTTGAAAAATGTGCGATAGGCAGTCAATTGAAACAACAAGAACCACTTTGGTGAGTAGGTTCTACATAGGACGCAGTTTTAACATTCCTATAAATATCACGCCGCCAACTCTCTACTCCGTCTTAGGCTTAACAGGATAAGCACGCAGCATCGCTAAGACAGTTGTTCCCAAAAGCAGAGCCCCTGCCATGACATGCACTGAAGTCATGTGCGGGTGACGATGGGTAAGTACAGTAAGAGCACCGAAGCCAAACTGAATAAGCACAAGCAGCGCCATAAAACGCGCCGTTGAGCGTAATTTTCCAGCCTCGCCGTCGCCAGCTGAGAGCCATATTCCTAGCATTAGTACACTAAGCGCTGTCACAACACCCCATACGCGATGAGCAATATGCAAATACACTTGATGCATATCGACAGCTGTAAGCCTCAACTCGCGCCGCATTCCATTAATTACTTCTAGCGTTGCAGCGTTAAAACTGGGCCACCACTCTCCTGCAATTCGAGGAAAATCAGGCACAGCCAAGCCGGAGCCCGAGTGGCGCATAACTGCCCCCACCAGCAACTGCGACAAAACTATGAAGAAGGAGAATTTCGCCAGTCGAAAAAGGCGCGCATCTCCACTTGGATAGTCTGCCATGACACGATCATGCAACTCCTGCGACTGCGAGTATGCAATCATAATGGCGATACAAAAGAATAGCTGCCCCAACATTCCATGCGCTACAGAAACAGCATCGGGGAGTTTATAAAGAACTGTTAACCCTCCCAGCAAACCCTGAAGGATAACTGCAACAAGTGCTGCAGCTGCAAGCTTTTTTACCCATGAGCGCTTCTCTACGATCCAGATCCAAACACTCATGACGAGCGTTAGAAACCCGATACCCGATGCGATCAAGCGGTGCACATGCTCATAGAAAATTCCACCAATCCAGCGCGAGGGTGGAAACAAAAACATATTCTCGCCATAACTTGTCGGCCAGTCCGGCACAGCAAGCCCAGCATCGTTGCTCGTAACCAACGCGCCCATGAAGATAAGGAAGAGCACAAGGCAAGTAAGGAGCTTTGTAAAAAAGCGCAAACTAGCTTTGGGGGGTTCTATGCTAAGCGATAACGGCTCACTAATTGCAGCTGAGGTGTGTTCCATGCCGCAGTATGTAGCAAATTGGCGCGAAAAAGTCACTTTGGACTTAGTGCTATAAACAAACCTAGCTCCTCAAGGGCGCTCATATTTAGCAAGGACAAGGTCCACTTCCCATTGTGCGCCCTGCATTGCGACACACAAGCCGACTTCAAATTGTATCATGAGATAGGCTCTAACCGAACTACGGTCGTGAATAGGCTATAGTGTTAAGTGGATCAATAATTATAGTACCAGGAATTCCAGGAATACTTGCTTCTACGTACGCGTGCGGCTTCTGAAAAAAGCCTCCCTTCCCACCTCGTATAGTGCAGGATCCATTTCCTCCAAAAATTACACTAAACATTTCGCAGAAACATATACTAGCTTCTTTACAATTTGCCGCATCGCCTGACTCCGGGCGAAGAGCAGCTGATAAATCCGATATGAAACCATTTAGTTTTTCAGCCGGACCTAGCTTTGAATTTGCCCAAAATTTGGTCATCTGAAGTTCCTGTGCGATGCTTAATGGACAAAGAACCCCTGCTAACGCGCGCTCGACTTTCCATTCTGAAAATTGGTTTTCATCAACTGACATAAGCCAAAGTGCTTCCGAGACTTCGCCGGACAGCAGTGTGTACCCTGTCGGAAGCTGGGCCTGCGCCTCGCTGCCAACACCTAGCAACACCATACATAAGGCGACAAAACTGAAAACTCTTAGTTTTCCAAGCAACATATTTGGACCTCAATACAAACCAGCACAGCGAATAGGATTCACCACTAACCCCTGAACGCTTATGCAACAACAATGAGAGTCACCCAGCACAGAGAATGCATGAGTCGAAGACTCTCCAGGCTCTGTTCCGGACTTTACGGGCTGATGATTCAGATTGAAGAGAAAAGTAGGGAACAGGACCTAAATTTACGAAAATTTCGTAGAAACTTTGGCCTGGCCTCCGCGAAAAAGTCACATTAGGGAACTTAACAGAAACATGTTGGGAGCAAATGGACGCAAGTCGGAACACTTTGCTGTCCAATATTAGAGCAGTTAGACCCGGCCCTGCGTTATCTTGCACTAAAAGGGCCTGCAAAGAAAAACCTTGGCGAGTTCGATACGCCCTTTGTTTGGTCTGAAGCTACATGCCCACTCCCAGCCCAATCATGGAACTGCTACCTTGTTAGAATCATGAATCACCACCGCCGCATCTGCGCCCTTACGCTCGCACTCATCTTCTGTGTGGCACTTTGGTTGCGTGTACCGGGTATTAGCACGGGGCTGCCTTACCTTTATGAAGAGGATGAGGCACATCATTTTAACCGCGTAGTGGAGATGGTTAAGAACAAAGATTTTAACCCACGTTACTTCCACAAGCCTTCCCTACACTTTTACCTACGCATGCCGGTTGTTGCTCTAACCTATCTTTGGCTGAAGCAGCACGGCGAAATTGAATCACTCAAAGAACTTCGCACACGCGATGCCTTTGGCCTGGCTGGATATAACTTTACGGCATCACATGCGTTGGTCGCCAAGACAAGTAGGTCACTTAGTGTGTTAATGAGTTTAGTGGCGGTTTTGATAGCAGGACTACTTTGCCTTCAACTCGGAGGCTCACTGCTTGGGGCCGCAAGCGCAGCCTTACTAACAGCACTTGCTCCTGACTTTTTGAAGCACTCGCCAATTATCGGTGTAGATGTACTGATGGCACTAATGTGCCTAATTGCGATGTGGGTTGGAATGTCGCTCCACAAATCGTTTTCAGTCGCCCGTCTTTGTATTTGTGCAGTTTTTGCAGGACTCGCTGTTTCAAGCAAATACAACGCACTTCCCGTAGCGGGGCTGCCCTTAATCTTGTGCTGGCTGCACGGACCGCGCACAAAAAGTACCTGTGCAATTGCGGCCTTTGTGCCAATTTTGGCATTCTTCGCCGCCTCACCTTACATTCTTGTTTCGCTACCTTTATTCATTAAGCAACTCGGCTATGAGATTTGGCATTATGGGGTAGCCGGACACGTTGGTCACGAAGCCACGCCTGGAGTTGGGCAGGCCATATTCTACACAAACTGGATGATTAGTGACGGCATAGGTCTAGTGGCAACTTTGCTTGCATGTGCTGGAATTGGGTTACTGCTCAAGCATGATCGTTCAAGAGCTACTGCATTCCTCTTTTTCCCAGTCTTATTTACAGCCTTAATGTTGGCGCAAAAAGCCAACTTCACGCGCAATGTGATTGTGCTTATACCAGTAGCGGCCGCGCTGAGCGGGCTTACGATATCGTGGCTCTCAACGCATATCCGAACATTTGGCAGTGCCGCCCTAGCAGCAGTCTGCTTAATTCAACCCATACAGGGCGCAAATCGCATTCGAGACGGATGGCAAAACATACCTGAGTCACGCAACGAACTAATTTCTTACCTCTCGACGAATAGATCAGAGCTAGGAGACCTCGCCATATCCGGCGAACTACAGCTGCCGCTCAGCGAATACAAACGCGTTGGAGTAGAGAGACTAGATCCAAAAAATGTCTCACTTGGGCAACTCTATTTGCAAGGCTATGACACTTTGGTGGTAGGGCCCGAATATCAATCTGCCGTAAACGTTCAGCCTCTAGCAGAAATCCAAGGTGAAGATGTCGAGCAGCGGATTCAAAGGAATCCTCATATTCGAATTTTCAACCTTAGGCCAGGCCCCAGCACTCCAGATCTAACAACACGCTTCCGGACCAATGAAACGCTAACACTCCCTGAATTTGAAGTCTTACTAGGGAACAACCCGCCCTGCCAATCACACACGCCAGATGAGGAGCATTGTTGGATATCGTCACGTGCTGCATTTCTCAAATTCTCAGGGGCACAAAAAGCAGCGCAGCCCAAAGAAGTTCTGCTGTCACTCTCCCTTATGAGCCCCTGGCAGGGTCAGCGCGTTACGCTAGTCGGAAAAAAGTGGGAGCGTAGTATAGATATGAGCGCAGCGGCTCCATTCACCTGGATGAGCATGTCAATTGCTATCCCTAGGCGTGAGTTAGAAGAACAGTCCGGCTTGCTCGTGCTGATATCACAAGTACACTCGCCCAGGTCAGCCGGGCTCAGCGCGGACAGCCGCAGGCTAGGAGTAGCGCTCAAGCAGGCACAAATGAACCCTGCGCCAGTGAGTTTTGTCAAAAATGAATGAGGCTGGGTTTATCTCCGTCCCCATAAAATAGCAGCTTAAGCCACTGAGGTGATTATTAGATTGAGTTGTGTTAGCCTCTGGCTCCATGCTTGATACGGGATTACATGTCGTTACCGGCGCCGCCGGGTTTATTGGCTCAGCTTTCGTGGGCAAACTTAACGCCATGGGCATAGAACGAATCCTGCTGGTTGACGATCTTGGCACTTCTACCAAGTGGAAGAATCTTTGCGGAAAGATTTTTGTCGACTATATGCACAAAGATCAGTTCCGCAGCTACCTAACCAATGGTCGCTTTGCCAATCAGATTCGCAGCATTACTCACATGGGGGCCTGTTCCACAACTACAGAACCAAATGTGGAATACCTGATGCAAAATAACTTTCGCTACTCATGCGAATTGGCTGAGTATGCGCTGAAGCACAATATCCGCTTTATCTACGCAAGTAGCGCTGCCACTTATGGCGATGGAAGCCTAGGTTTTATTGACTCGGATGAGGCTACTCGAAAACTTAAACCACTAAATGCTTATGGTTTTTCGAAGCAAGCCTTTGATCTTTGGGGCTTAAGCACTGGCGCCACTCAGAAGATGGTTGGCTTAAAGTTTTTTAACGTCTATGGTCCGAACGAATACCACAAGGGCCCTCAGCGTAGCGTACTGCATCAGGCCTACCAACAGATCAAAACTACCGGCAGTGTGCAGCTCTTCAAATCATACAATCCTAAGTACAGACATGGCGAACAGTGTCGTGACTTCGTCTATATTAAGGACTGCCTTAATGTGATGTGGCATTTTCTAGCCAAAAGCGACGCTTGTGGAATTTTCAACCTAGGCACAGGTCGAGCTCAAACCTGGAATGAGCATATTGGCGCCATATTTGCGGCCCTCGGTATAAAGCCCTCCATTAACTACATTGATATTCCAGAAAATATTAGAGACCACTACCAGTACTTCACTCAGGCAGAAACGCAGAAGCTGCTACAGGCAATTCCTGGCTTTTGCTTTACTGAGCCAGCTGCAGCTATTCGAGACTACGTTGTGAACTATCTTGAGGCCAAAGAGGCTATAATTTAGGTCCCGCTTAGAGAATATTGCCCTAGATCCGACGATTTAAGCTTGACCTAGTTGGATGCTTATCCACAAAACTCGCACACAATTCGTTAAGCCGCTGCAAACATTCATATTTTTGTGGCAATCGCCCAACCCGCCTGCGTTGATCTTTTGCGAGCGAGCCTATATAACCTTACAACTTCGATTTTATTAGATAAGGTAGCCTCATGAAGCGTACGTATCAGCCGAGCAAGAAGTCGCGCCGCAAGGCCCACGGCTTTCGTAAGCGTCGCAGAACCAAGGGTGGCCGAGATGTTATTAAGTCTCGCCGCAGAAAGGGACGCGCTCGCATTTCAGTGACAACCCCGCGTAAGGGCCACTACAAGTAGTTGCTTGTCCCTACCATCGAGTTGTCGATTAAAGAAGAAGTCTGACTTCCTAAAAGTTCAGGAACTCGCCAAGAGTTCTGGACAGAAGCTTTATGGGAGAAGTTTTCTGTTGCTTGTCGCTCCAAGCGATAAGGCATATTCGCGCCTAGGGGTCACAGTCACCCTGAAAATTGATAAGCGTGCTGTTGTACGTAATCGAATAAAACGTCGGGTGCGTGAGGCGTTTAGATCAATTCAGCCAATTTTACGCGCCCCTATCGATATTGTTATCATAGCGCGCCAAGGCTCTGGGGAGTGCGAGCTAGGGCAAATTCAGCGCGAATTCAAGGAAAGTCTCAAGCGCGGGGGCTATATCGAATGAAGACAAGTTTGCCCGCAAATATGCTCATGCGACTTGCTCGCGGCGTCCATCGTGCCTATAAAGTATTGGTTTCTCCGCTTCTTGGGCAGCGCTGTCGTTTTGAGCCGTACTGTTCAGACTATGCTCTTGAAGCAGTTGAGAAGCATGGACTTGTGAAAGGCTCCGGATTGGCCCTTTGGCGAGTCTTGCGTTGTAACCCATGGTGCCGCGGCGGACATGATCCAGTCCCGCAAAGGTACTCAAAGTAATATACTAGCGTGGATAGAAATGGACGATAAACGAACCGCTCTCGCAATGTTCGCCTGCATCATGTTCATCATGGTGTACTCGGAACTCTTCTTAGCTCCGGTAACAAGACCAGCACCTGTAGCTCCTGCTGCCACCGAACAGCAGACAGCCCAGCAGGTCGCTGCGAGCACAGCGCAGGCCAATGCTAGTGCTCCGACTGGATCCTTCCAACAACAGCCTGCTAGCGTACCAGCAACCTCAGTGGCCGCAGCGCAGGTTAACCGCCACCCGAATCCTGCTGAACTTGATGCCGCTGGCTACTTGGAAGTGGAATCAGCGCTAATAAGCGCCCGCATTTCTAAACTTGGTGGTCGTCTGTCACAACTTCGCCTCAAGGCCTACAAGCTCCACCTTTCAGGCGATGAGCTCGTGGATCTCGTATCGCGCAGCGATGGCGCGCCACTTCCATTAGCTGTACATGCAGGAGGTCTAAACGACGACTTCGTTTCATACGGAATTGCTAGTGGCAATGCGCAGCAAACAAGCTTCGTAGTTCCAGAAACTAATGAACTTAAAATCCGACTGACTGGCTCCATCGCGCAGGGTGTTTCGATTGAAAAAACTTTTACGTTCAAGCCCGGTAGCTATCTTTTTGATGTCGAAGTTAGGCTCAGCTCACCTACATCTGATGGCTCAAAAGTATCTTTGGATTGGTCACACTTCGTATCCGACATCGCATTGGCGGACAGGCTCGATCCATTCAAGTTCAGTCTGCTAAGTGAGGCAGGCAAGCTAACGCACGTCATGGCTCAGGAAAGTCACAAGACTGCCATCGACACTGGTCGCAAGCTGTCAGAGGTAGGTCTAAATCACTGGGTCGCCTTTGGCGGCAAATATTTCATGGCTGCCCTAATTCCTAGCCAGGATACTAGTAATTTTGCTACTGGCATCGATGAGCAAACATTTTTTCAGCGTACTTACGGCACTGCCCAGGACGGCAGCTTCACTTTGTACGTAGGCCCGAAGGACTATCGCATCTTGAAGGGCTTGGGTTGGGAGCTGCAGCGTAGCATTGATTTAGGGTGGTTCTCGTTCTTAGCCTTCCCACTGATCTCAATCATTCGCTTTTTCCAACACCTGCTTGGCAACTACGGGCTCGCAATCGTGCTCTTAACACTAGTGATTAAGGCGCTATTCTTGCCGCTCACGAAGGCAAGCTTCAATTCAATGCGCGCCATGCAGGAGATTCAGCCAGAGGTTAAGGCACTTCGCGAGCGCATTAAGGATGCCACGCAATTGAACCAAGAAATGATGGCTCTCTACAAGAGAAAGGGAGTCAATCCTATGGGTGGCTGTCTGCCAATCCTTATCCAGCTTCCAGTATTCCTCGGGCTTTACAATGCCCTATTGAATTCGATTGAGCTGCGACATGCTCCATTCGCACTGTGGATTACAGACCTATCTGCCCCCGAGGCTCTGCATGTATTCGGCATCGGCGTTCCGGTAATGGTTCTGCTGATGGGCGCCAGCATGTTCTTCCAACAGCTCACAACGCCCAGCACTGGGGACGAAGCTCAGCGCAAGGCCATGATGATGATGCCTATTGTCTTCACCATCATGTTCGTGATTTTCCCCTTCCCAGCCGGACTCGTTTTGTATTGGTTGGTCAACAACGCGATCTCCATCGTCCAGCAAATGTTCTTACGCGCTGACAGACGAGCCAATCCGCTGCAGGCCACATTGATTGCAAGTGTTGGAATATTCTGCTTGAGCTGGGCGCTAACGCTAATTCATTAATTTTCAGCACGACTGAAAATTGGAGGCTGATGCAAATTAAGCTGAGAAGGGTACGGAATCATGGATTAGGGTATGTGGTCGGCCTTGTGACAGTGACGATGCTCTCATTTCCGAGCTTAGGCCAGGCCGAGCCTCAATTCCAAGTAAAGAAACAAGGGAACACTACAAATTACGAAGCCAGTGGCAACTTGGAAGTAACGCATAAGCTTGAATGCCTGCCCTCATCCAAGCTTAGCAACGAATACACCGCTGCAGACTTATACCATGGATTGTCTAAGTGCCTTGAAAAGGAAGACTACAAGGACGCAGCGTTCTTGTTCGCTATCGCTGGAGCATATGCCAGATTTGATCAGCTGCGCGTCGCTGATGAGTCGGCGCGCCAAGCAGCCACTGTGCTTCGCATGAATTACTTCGATCCTTTTTCAAAAGAGAACAAAATGACCCTCATGGGAGTCCTGAAACAGGATCTCGGATCTCCGGATGGCTTAGCTGCTACGTGCAAAGAGGTGCGACGCATTGGTATTCCAAACTACTACCCTCGCTATATGATTCAACATGGACTAGGCGCTTTCGGCAAAGATGCAGGCGCAGATGGCTTAATTAAGGACTTCAACTCCAACAAGGGTTTTGAAGAGGCGCTATCATCTTACTTGCACTGCCCGCAGAAGTAGCCTTACCCACTAGAGCTTCGTGCTCAGTTTTTAGACACCATGCTAAGGAACCCGGAAACTCAAGCTGAAGCCCGCTTAATTAAGCCTAGTACTTAGAATTATTAACATCGCCCAGAAGCGATAAGTTGCTTGTTGGCGCAGATGGATAGAAGGACTAGACTCGAAGAAGATTAAGGCAAGAGGCAGAAATGCAAGATAATCAAGATCAGTTCACGTGGCTTGAGGAAGTTAGTTCGCCAGAAGCAAATTCTTGGGTCGCAGAGCAAAATGCCGCTGCCGCTGCAGCTTTAAAGGGAGCACATTACAAGCAACTAGTAAACACGCTGACTGAGTTAAATACTGAGCATGATTTCAACATTCCCACCATCGGGAAGAAGGTTATCGTTCAGCATAAGGCTACACCTAAAGATCCTAAGGGCAAGTTAAGAATTTGCGATAGGCGGGAGTACCTAAAGGACCCAATAGGCGCAAAGTTCGAAGTGCTACTTGATGTAGATCAATTATCCAAGAATGAAAACGAAAATTGGTTTTTGCAACAAGAATATTTTGTAGGTGATATAACTGATCGCTGCATTCTTAAGCTTTCCTACGGCGGCGCTGACACGAGCGCCTATCGAGAGTTTGATTTTCATACGCGTGGCTTTATTGAAGCTGGCTTTAAGGCTAAGGGCAAAGGCACTGTGGCATATCTGGGAAATGGCGATCATGTCGCCCATGCTATGGCCACTAGCCCTGAAAACACTTCCAAGTCTGGCTATCCTTTAGAGGCATATATTTGGGATAGGCAGCACAACTCTTCACGCCGGATCTTCAAGGCAGACCACAGCCACCTTTCGGTCTTTGTTAGGAAGATCAGGTATAAAGATGATTTATTTGGAGTCTTATTATCCGATTACACTGATTTCCATCATGGCGATCATTATCTATTAATTTCCCACGACACTGAGCCAGTCTCACTGCCAATTCCAAAAGATGCTGAGTTTTTAGAAGCTGTTCAGCTGGGTAATGTCTTTTTTAGGCCAGAAAGCAGTTTTGTTCTTGATGGCTGTGACTACAGAGGTGGTTTAGTTGCTCTGGATTTGCTCCTTTTTTTGGAGCGGGGGCAAACGAAATATTATGGGATCATGCCTGCACCCCAAAATGGCGCATTAAGTGGTTGTGCAGCTGATTCAACCGGCGTGTACGCGAGTGTAACCAAGGATGTAGTAGCAAAACTCCTTAAGTTTCCTTTCAAACGCAAAGCTGACCATAGTATGAGCTATGATCGTGCTACGGAATTAGATTTACCGGGCTCTGGCTCTGTATCTAGCTTGTACTCAATCGCGGATTTAGGAGTAGGGCTAGTCTACACTGATTTTCTGCGTCCGACTTCATTCTACATTCTTAAAGAGAATCAGGATGCTTTAGCGCAACCGCTACTAAAGATGCCTGACAGAGTAGAAACTTCAGGCTTTCAAGTTAAGCAAGAGTGGGCCACTAGCAAAGATGGGACTAAAATTCCCTTTTTTATTGTTTCAAATTCTGAGTCGTTGGGAAAACAGGCTAGGCCAACCATTTTATATGGATACGGGGGCTTTAAGATATCCTTGGAACCTACTTACAGCTGGTCATTGCTTAAATCCTGGATAGAGCCTGGAGGAGTTTATGTTTCTGCCAATATCCGAGGAGGTGGCGAGTACGGACCAAGCTGGCATGCCGCGGCGCAAAAAGAAAATCGTCATAAATCCTATGAAGATTTCATAGCAGTAGCAGAAAGATTAATTGAGCTAGGTATTACTGATAGGAGCCGGCTTGGTATAGCCGGTGCTAGTAATGGAGGGCTCCTTGTTGGCAATGCGCTAGTGCAGAAGCCAGAGTTATTTGCAGCCGTGTATTGTGCAGTGCCACTCCTAGATATGCTTAGGTACACAAAGCTCTTAGCGGGGCACTCCTGGGTTGGGGAGTATGGAGATCCTGAGAGACAAGAAGAGAAATTTTATCTTGAGAGAATAAGTCCTTATCATAACTTACGCGCTGACTCTAAATATCCAGCAGTTCTATTTATGACTTCCAGGACTGACGATAGAGTGCATCCAGCGCATGCCAGAAAAATGGCAGCAAAAATGCAAAGTTTCGGCTTAGAAAATATATTTTTTGTTGAGGAACTCGATAAAGGTCACAACAGTTCTGACTTTAATAATTGGATACCAGACAAGGCGCTTCAGTATACTTTCTTTACTAAATACTTATGTAAACCCAGCTTCATTCATTTTTGACAAAAAATGGATGAAGCTGGGCGAGCGAGATCTTGGCGTAGCCAAGTCGAGCCGCGGAAGACGAGTAAACCCTAAGCCCCGCGGGTCAAATGCCGAATTGCCTCAAAATCACTGCTATTCCTTCCTTAGGGTCATCAATATAGGCTTTCATTTTGTTACGCACGCTAAGTAGTGCCGCCACTTGTCGGCTGGGTTTGTGTGCTCTACTGGTCCACTTGGCTTCACCAAGATGGCCCTAGCCCTGCTATTGCGAGTGAGTTTTTGTTAAAACTCACTCGCGCAGGGTTTAAATAACGTAATGAGAATTTGACTATTGCGGTATGCGGCAGGCGCCATTGCCAGCTCGTAGAGGCGAAAACAGACGTTAAGAGCGTAACGTTTCTGTTGTACGATCCAGGATCTCCTAAATCAGGACACAAGCGGCAACTGTCCGGTGGCTATGCCTACATTTTTGCGAGTGCGCTCACAGAGCACGCATGCCAATGGCAAGTCGTCAAAAATGGCACGCAAAAGTGGCGCTTGAATTTGAGCCGCTTTAAGGGCTCAATGTCCAGGACGAGATTGATACAGGCTACCCAAGATGAAGTGGCCTTAAGGTGAGCGCCGGAAGTAACTACTAGACCTTGTCTAAACATGCGCTTTAAATGGCTTATTGGACAAGCCTTGCCACTTGTGGGCACTCTTTGTCAGTCGTAGAGTTGTGCCAATCTTGTTATGAGTCAACCTGAAAGCAGTACAATTGCCGCCCTCGCCACAGCACCAGCTCCGGCTGGAATTGCCGTCATTCGAGTTAGCGGGCCGCGTACCAGATTAGCACTAAAGGCTATTTTTAAGGCTGCCCACGACCCAACCGATGACCCGCGTCGCTTGGTTTTTGGGCGCATTATCGACTACAAGTCAGGAGACGAGATTGACAATGCCCTAGCCGTCTTTATGCCTGGTCCGCATAGCTACACTGGTGAAGATGTCGCTGAATTTCAGTTTCATGGCAGTCCAGCCCTGGTTGAAAAGATCCTACAGTCACTATTTGCCTATGGCATTAGCCCAGCGGAACCTGGCGAATTTACTAAACGCGCTTTTCTTAATGGCAAGTTGGACCTAGTTCAAGCTGAAGCGATTGCCGATCTGATCAACGCCACCAGCGAGCATTCTCTAAAAATTGCTGGAGAACAACTAAAGGGTCGCTTCAGTGAAGCCGTGAACAAAATTGGCGAGCCTCTGCGAGACGCTCTTGCGGAGCTAGAGGCACATATTGATTTCCCTGAAGAGGGCATCGAGCCAAAACAGTCTGAGGGATTGGTTCAGGCCATGTCAGATGCGAGAACAAAAATTGCCGAGCTCTTAAAGACTTACGCATATGGGCAAGTAGTGAAAGATGGCTTTCGTGTCCTTTTATGTGGCCGCCCCAATGCTGGAAAGTCGAGCCTCCTAAATCTTATTCTTGGAAATCAGCGCGCAATTGTTAGCCCAGTATCGGGAACTACCAGAGACTTAATCGAGGAGCAGGCAGTTATAGGGGGCTACCGCTTCGTATTTTGCGATTCTGCTGGGCTCCGTGATTCACAAGATCCGGTTGAAAGGATTGGAGTCGAACTTGCCCGTGAGCGCATACCGTGGGCCGATCTAGTGCTGTTTGTAGTCGATGCCTCCGAGAAAGGCGAGGAATGGAAAACAACTATACAGTCACTATCCGGCAAAGCGCGCAAGATTTGGATGATAACAAACAAGATCGACATCAACCCCCAGGCCTTTGGCACATTTTTCTGCGAGTCTCACATTTGCGCGCAAAATTTTTATTTATCAGTTAAAACCGGTGCAGGCTTTGATGCACTGACTGAGGCACTCGTGGAAGAGGTCAAATCTAGTTCTGCCGATCGCGCGCAAGCTAGCCAAATTGTCACAAACGAGCGCCACCGCGCTTGCCTTACCTCGGCCCACGAAGCCTTGGGACGCGCAATCGATGCGGGGCGCCGCGCTTTCCCTTTAGAGATTGTAAGCGCAGAGCTGCGCATTGCTCTACAGTCCTTACAGGAAATTGTAGGAAAGACTTACACAGAGGATATTCTCGGAAGGATTTTTTCAAAATTCTGCATAGGGAAGTAAAAGCCGCATGAAGGATCCCCTGCGCTACCCCAAACTTCGCT
Source organism: Oligoflexia bacterium (assembly GCA_019694465.1). Taxonomy (GTDB): domain Bacteria; phylum Bdellovibrionota_C; class UBA2361; order UBA2361; family JAFLCA01; genus JAIBBV01. The sequence goes on along the minus strand of JAIBBV010000002.1, from coordinate 91,557 downwards.
GGCCCATCGATATTCGCTTCGAAAAAATTGAGCAGCAGCAAATTTTGGTTCTTAGCTGCCCACTTGGTATCTCACCTGCCCCTTTAGGTCTAGTTCCTGCGGTTGCTCCTATAATTTCCTGCTTTGAAGGTCAGCTTTCTACGTCTGAAATTTGGCAGCGCTTCGCAGAACATGGTCTAAAAGAGCATGTAGTTGGCGAACTAGTAACATTGCTGGATAAACATCTATTTCTAGAATCTCCAAATTTCACATCGGCCGAACAATTAGTGCGATCCCAATTTGCCACTAGCCCTACGCGGCCAGCTGCTTTGGCTGGGTTAGGCTACGCCGCCAAAGCGGCTGAGTTGGAGTCTGAGCTCTCTTCATATCTGGCACTCGCGCCAGCCGCTATCCAGTCTCAGACTACCAAAGCATTGCTTGGCCTGATGGCCCCGCACATAGACTACCATCGTGGAAAGGCTGCCTATGGAGCGGCATATACCCAACTTCGGGGAGCAAATCACACGCTCTACATACTAATGGGAACCGCCCATCAATATAGCCCGCATCTTTTTCATCTAACTAACAAGAGCTTCGAAAGTCCGCTTGGCCTACTCCCAACCAACCAAGCATTTATGCAAAAATTGGCCCTGGAATATGGCAAAGACCGCGCTTTGGCAGACGAATTCCTTCACAAGCGCGAACACTCGCTTGAACTACAAGTGCCATTTCTGCGCTACTTAAACAAAGGCGCCGAGATTGCCCCAATTCTAGTTGGAAGTTTCCATCATATGCTGGGTAGCGGCCGCTACCCAGAGCAGTTTGAACCATACGATGCCTTTGTAACAGCACTCGTTGCTTCTACACGCGCTGCCTTGAATCAAGGTGCCTCTATTTGCTTCTTAGCCGGAGTAGATATGGCTCACGTGGGGCGTTCCTTTGGGGACAAGGAGGATTTAAGTTCAAACTTCATGGAAGCCATGGAAGAACGGGATAGAATTTACCTCCGCCATATTGAACGCCATGATAAGCATGCTCTTTTCCAGCACATCGCTGAGGACAAGGATCGCCGCCGAATATGTGGCTTCCCAACCATGTACACACTTTTAGACCTCTTAGATCGCTTAGGGCTGCGCTACGGAACACAACTTTTCGACTATCGCCAAGCCATAGACTACGATCGCCAATGTGCGGTTACTTTTGCTGGCATGGGTTTCTATCCGACTATAATTCACCCGCAATGACTCAGGAACTTCACCAACACATAGCTGAATGCCACCGACTACTCAGGACTCAAGGCCTGTCCGACCGCAGCGTGCTCAGAACCTACGCGCCTCCTTCGCCCATACCAGAAGGTCCGCTTTCCGGTTTATGTTTTGTAGTCAAAGACACAATTGAGATAAAAGGCGCTTCTATATCGCTTGGGATAGCGCCAAGCCCCTGCCAACCAGCTAGCTCCTCAGCTGCGATTGTTAGCGCGCTTGAAGATTTAGGAGCTTGTTGTCTAGGAAGCACCAATCTAGATGAACTGTGCGCAACATATTGGGGCACTAATCGACACTTTGGTGATATGCGCAACCCCATCTCGCCGCACCGCTCAGCGCTCGGATCCAGCACTGGATCTGCGATTTGTGTAACACAAGCATACGTTGACTTTGCACTGGGTACTGACTTCGGTGGCAGCGTGCGCGCTCCAGCTGCGGCTTGTGGAATTGTCGGTCTTAAATTGCAGAGAAAATCAGCGCCAGACTCAGGAATATTTTTTCTGAGTCCAAGCATGGATGGATTAGGGATTTTGTGTCGCAACATAGCTCAAATTCAGATAATTATAGCTGCACTTGGATTGCCCGCCTCGCAGCAAGGGCTACCTCTACGCATTTTTGTTCCTCACGAGACTGAGCTAATCAATTTAGCGCCTGAGTACAGGTCACACTTCGATTCAATTTGCGAGACACTTTCGAAGCGTCATAGCCTTGCGACACTTGCTCCCACGTACGCGAGGGCGCTTGAGATTCGCAAGATACTGGCCACTCGGGACATGGACGCGGCTCTATCCACGCTGCAGCTAGAGATGAATGACTTGCCCGAGGCAGCAAAAGCTGTCAGAAAGCGCGCCACCCTGCAAAGCAGTGCTGAAGTTTTGGCAGCTGAGAACAATCGCCTCACCCTAATGGCTGAAGTTAATTCACTGCTGACTGATCAGGCTGCACTTCTTACCCCTACCCTACCACTCAATCCACCTCTACTCGCAGAGCGAGACAAAAAAATCACTCCGCTAAATTTCTATCTGGCCCTAGCTAATGTCTGCGATCTTTCAGCTATCTCCTGGCCATGCCCATCACGGAAGCTCGACGGCATTCCATTTTCTCTGCATTGCATGGCACAAACGCCACAAGCTCTATGTACAATAGCCTCTACCATTAATGCTGATATCGCGCAGTGAACATCAGGCAATAACCTTCAGATCCCTCCGTATGCAATCTTCAAAAGCCCTTTATATAGCGCCACTAAGGCTGCCAAAATTTATTCATATTCCCAGTATCTTACGAGGGCAGTCTCTTTTATTTGACTTATAGCGAGTGGGAGAAATCCGTAGCAAAATTCTTTGCGGTAGTAATCACTCGCTATAATGCCGACCAGCGGGAGGCCAGACAGCAAATAGTAAATGACCCAATAAAAATAGGCCTTTAGTCGAGAAATAGGCGCGCCTCTTGTGCTATTGGGACAATTCTCATTCGCTACACCTTTCTGTCATTTACTATAGACTGCCCCACGTGACAAAATGCAGCGCACCCCTAGGCTTAGGTGGCCTGGGGGAAGAGTTAGGTGTCTGTGTGTGTTCAGCGTGGTTGGCTTAATGCTATTCACGCAATGTGTAGTGGCGGTTGTTGTATGCCATCCCCTGGTAACGATCCCAAGCGTTCAGATGAAGTGTCTGCGCTAATTGGAGCTCATCTCCAAAGCGGCGGCAGCTCCTTCGATTTTCTCATTCGCCGCACACCCGATCCAATTTTTGACGTAATCCAAGACTACGAGCACGATCCAAAACCAGACTTAAGCACGAGGCCTGACGCTGCGCCGGGAACCGCAAAGGTAAATATGAGCACCGGCGTCAACCTCGGCGAACATGGCGAGCCAGCTCTGTACAACATGCAAAGTGTACGTAAAGCCATGTGCATATACGCACAGCGCTTCGAATCAGCCTTTCAAGCTGCGCAAGATGGCAACTATTCATGGCTCCCAGATTTCTTGGGCTACCTGCCTACCTCTGGGCACGCCGGCTTTTGCGCCGTATCAGAGTCCTTATTGTTTGGAAAGAATTCTACGCTTCGTGACGCTGGCCGCATTTGCACCATACAAACCGTTGGCGGGACCGGTGCTTTGGCGGTAGGCGCAGCATTTCTGCGTTCTCGCGCTGCTTTTGGAGATGTGCAAGGACCTCTTTTCACAGGACCAATTTATACCTCCGATTATGGCTGGCCGAATCATCGGCTTACTTTCGAGACTCTTGGCTTTGAAGTAGAAGAGTATCCTTATTACGACACCCGAAATCATTCGGTACGTTTTGACGATTTGAAATCCCATTTACTAACTGCCCCCGCTGGGAGCGTGTTCGTACTTCAACTTAGCGGACACAACTCTTCGTCCTTTGATTTTACGCGTGCGCAGTGGATAGAATTGGCAGAGATATTCTCTCACCGCCCAGGAGAGGTGATTCCATTTTTTGATGCTGCCTATGCCGGCCTAAAGGATGGGTACGCACAGGATTCGTGGCCACTGCGTCACTTTGCAGATCGGGGAATTGATTTCTTAGTCGCGCACTCCTTCTCTAAGAGTCTGGAAAGTTACGGCTTTCGTCTTGGCACATTGAGTCTTGTAAGAGGAACAGGCTCACAGCCCTTGACTGGAGCTCCTGCGTACCTCAGCGAAGCGCAGCGGGTGGCTACTATAGCTATAGACCAGCTTAAAACTGTGCTTGCCGATGGAGCTAGTCGCGCACTGGTCTCAAACTGCCCAAGAATGGGAGCCGAGCTTGTAGAAATAATATTTACAACTCCAGCTTTGCGAGATCTGTTTGACAAAGAGGTGGCAGCAAAAGCCGAACGCTGCAAGCAAATGCGCATAGCTTTCACAGATTATATGGCAAAATTGGGCTTCCCGGAGTTCGACTACGTGCGACATGGAAGCGTAATGTTTGCTTTGCTGGATGACATTACACCAGATGATGGACCCCGCCTTCGAGAGCTCGGGTTGCACATGTTCAGAAATCGACTAGTAATTCCGCGCTTAAATGACGTGACTTTACCCTTTGTTTGTAAGGTTATAGCGCAAGTGTTAAGGGAAAAGAGAGCGGCATCGGGTGGCCCAGATCTGGACTCGCTTCCCCAATAATAAGACTCACAAAATTGCTTATTCTGGACCTCACGGGGCCTGTCCTCTTCTACGCATTGCATAAGCATTTCAACTAGTTATGCTATTTAGGTCCTTACAAATCCCTCAAGGCAAGCTATCCTGCTGAAGCAACATCACCGCCCAGCTGGATATGTGTTTGAACAGTTTAACTTAGGTTTTATCCCCTGTTGGATGGTAGTACTCATGGAAAATGAAAACAAAGAACAGAACTTCTTCGAAAAGTTTGGTCTTGAAGTTACAAGCGGCGAAGTCGAAATCGGTCAGACTTACCCGATCTATGGGATGATTACTAAAATTCTCGATGACACCCCCGGAAATGTGGCTGTAGAAATAAATTTCTCAATTCGTGCCAACATGGCTATTCCAGATCGCGATAAAGTTGAGCTCCTAAAAGAGCGCTCATTTGAGCCTGGCATATTCGTCTCAACTGTTAAGTCCAAAGACGGCGGGATTACTGTAGACTGCAGCACCGTGGTGTTCGGACGCCGGCAGCAGTTTAACGCCTAAAGCTTGTTCAAAATGCTGTGCTCGTGCAAGAATTCCGGGCATGGCAGACACTTCACCATCTAACACAGGTAGTAGTCCAAAAGGCCCTACTATCGAAACCGCTCGCAATGACTTCAGTGAGATCCTATCTTTTCTGAAGACACTCGCTCTATTTCTGGCCGCCGCGTTTATTCTTCGCGCCTCGGTAGTTGAAGCGTTCAAAATCCCATCCCTTTCAATGTACCCCACGCTCAAGGAGGGCGACCATATCCTGGTAAGCAAGTTGTCTTACGGCTTCAGGCTTCCGCTTATCACAAATTCCATTTTCGGGTTTGCCGAGCCTCATCGTGGTGACATTGTAGTATTCACTCGCCCCGACGATCCTCGTTCGCCTGAGGATGATTCAGCAATCAACATCATTAAGCGCGTCATCGGTCTGCCAGGAGAAAAGGTCGAGGTCCGTGAAACGAAAGTCTACATCAACGACGTTCCGCTTGATGAACCTTACGCGCACTACGACTTTGACGGTATTCCCGATGGAAATTTTGGACCAGCTGTTATCCCAGCCGGCCACATATTCTTGATGGGAGACAATCGCGATCACTCCAAGGACTCACGCTTCTGGACCTATCCATTTTTGGATATTTCTCGTGTAAAGGGCCGCGCTTTGATTATTTATTGGTCCTGGGCTGGGCTTTCTCGCATTGGCACCCTGCTACGCTAGAGTCTTGTTCAGAAACTTTTCTCACTATGACACTTTTCACATTGAAGGCGGCCCTAACAGCGTTAACATTTTCATACGAGTAGGGTAGCTCAGTATGGGGAAATATTTTCAACTCTCACAAGCGCTGGTATTCGAAGTGCGCGGCAAGCATGCCGAGCGCTATCTGCAAGCACGCCTCACAAACGACGTGCGTAGCTGCTCTGCAGACAGGGCAATTTTGGCTGGCGCACTAAGCGCTCAGGGCAAAACTGAAGCGTACATGCTTCTTCTGCGTCAAACCGGTGACAGCTTTTTACTAATTTGTGACGGAGGAGACGAAGCGACTATCTCTAACTCCCTACTGCGCTTTAAAGTAAGCGAGCAACTCGAATTGCTGCCTCGCTCAGAAGCATATAGACTTTTTCATTACATGCCCGACCTGAATGATATGAGCTCCTTGCCCATACAGTCCCTGCCAGAGGAAGACGGCATTACTATTCGATTGGACGAGGGCCTTGCCTGGACCAGGAATCGCTGTGGAACTACAGGAATAGACCTCTTGTTATCAGCCAACTCACTCCATGAATGTGCGAGTGCCCTTTTAAGGCAGGCCCAGCAAATTGATCTGCAAGAGGCAGAACTACTAAGGATCAGCGCCGGCATTCCAGCCTTTCCGCAGGACATAAATGATCAGCATATCCTACTTGAGTCTGGCTTGCTTAAAGCCATTTCCTTCACCAAAGGTTGCTACACAGGGCAGGAGGTAATCGCCAGAATTGACTCGCGCGGCAAGCCACCCTTTTTATTACGCACCCTGATGAGCATTGGACCAGTAAACATCAACTCTGACCTGGATTTATTTGATTCTGCGGATCATGAATTCTCACGCTGCCTCGGAAGGATTTCAAGCTGCGCGCACGATCCTCAGAGGGCTAGAACTTATGCTCTGGTCTACTTAAAAAATTCTGTTGAGGGCGCAACTACTCTGAAAACGAGAAGCGGCGAAAGATTCACTCAGATTCTCAAATCGTAGTGGCTCGCTGCAAGGTTACCTATCAGTGCCCCTTGAAATCAGCCGCATTTTCTTCAACACGTTGGGAACGTTTAATGACCAGCGGCATTACGAATGTCAAGGTTGCCACTGCAATCAACCAGTTTACCATAGAAAATGTTAAGGAGACTTCATCAAAGCGGTGAAGTAATGGCCCAAAGGAAAGACTGTAGTTTTTAAGCGAATACAATTCTAAGTAGGACGAGAACCATACTGAAACTAGTAGCTCTACTCCTAGCGGAATAAGTCCGATACAAGCGAACCCCACAAGTGTGTAGGCCAAACGTCGCCGCCTTTGTCTAAAAAGCCAACGCTCTGACAATCTTACAAAGCAAAGCACATAAGACATAAGCAGCGTGTAGTATGGCAACCGCTCTGGCAGAGTCGGAGTTCTTGTTTCAATTAATACTGGATAGCGAAACTTAATTGCTGGACGATAGGCAGTTCCTGCTGGCAACAGCATTGCTGCCTCAACCATATTTGACAGTGTTGCTTCTGCTGTTGAGAAAAAGCGCCCCCTATCATAGGCCAGATTCAGCTCATAGCTTCTAGCTTCAACACGAAATAGGTTGACGCCATAAATGACTGATGCAATCCCCAAGAACACAAGCGCTGATTTTATCCAGCCCCGCAAAGCTGCTGAGGTCGAACGCCTAAAGCTGCACAGCACCAACATAGGCAACATGAGAAATAGCGAGTAAGCAAATCCAACTCCCAGCAAGACCGAAGCAACCGAAATGAAGCTTCCATCTTCGGCGGTCTCAGTCCACTTTCGAGCGACGTACGGCCCCAATTGATAGAAGCCCAGCACTAACACAGCCACGGCAAATAGTAGCAAGACTACTGTTCGAACTGCTTGCCCGACTGGGGAAACTGCAGATTCGGCTTCAACGCTGCCAATTTCATCCAGCGTAACGGTATCGTGACGCAATAGATTGCGCTGCCGCACAACTCCGAGCTTAATTCGCCCCTCATCGCTCATGACCTCATCCAGTGTCGGCGCTGGAGCAGCTAGCAAGTCAGCACCAAGTAGATTAGGTCCAGTATCAGAATTATGGACCTCATACCCTGCGCGCTGCGGCTTGCTTTTTACTGGTGCAGGCGGCAGTTCGCCCTGACCATCGAGATGAAAGTTGATAATTTTGACTACTGCTTCTGCACCCTGCGGACGCAGTGCTTGGTCTTTTTCAAGCATGCAAAGCACCAGATCATTTAGCCACTCCGGCACTAGCGACGAAAGCTCTCGCGGTGGAATAGGCTTAGTTTCAAGATGCTTACACATGAGCTCGGCTGGCGCGTCACCTTCAAATGGGACAAAGCCAACTAACATTTCATAAGCCATTATGCCTAACGCATAAATGTCGGCCTGCGTTCCAACATCACGCCCGACCCAAACCTCGGGCGCCATATAAGGAATACTTCCAATGACTTCATTATGACTGGTCAGGTCGCTACTGCCAGGTTTTGCTATACCGAAATCAGTAATTTTCATGAAGCCATCGGGTGTCATGATTACATTCCCTGGCTTTAAGTCACGATGTACGATCTCAGCCCCATGAATGGCGTACAGCCCCTTGCAGATTTCCCGTAGGATGCGCGCTACCTGCATTGGATCTATCGGACCCTCAAGGAGGCGCTCCTTTAAGGTGCGTCCCTCGGCGAACTCCATCGTGAAGAAAAGTCGCCCATCTTGATTACCCACATCGAAGGTTCGAACTACTCCTGGATGGGTCACCTTGCGGGTGAGACGAACCTCTCTTAGAAACCTCTGGGTATGCTTCTCATTTCGGCAAAGGTCTGCATGGAGCAGCTTAAGGGCGACCTGTTCACCACCGAGCATGGAATCTTCAACTAGGTACACGGCCCCCATTCCGCCGCGACCAAGGCGACGGACAAGGCGATAGCGCCCCGCGAAAAGCTCTCCTTCACGAAACTCGTGTTCAGTACTAACCAATAGCTTCCTCCACCGTACCTCTTCTTTAAATCGGCTAATCATTACGGGGACTTGACTCCAGATGTCACGCTTGTAATGCAGCTAAGGACGCGCAATTATTCAAAATCGGAGGTGGCCTATGACTCAAAAGCCCAATGTGCTCGACTACCAAGCCCGCTTTATAGACTTTTTGGTCAGCTCAGGGGCGCTTACCTTTGGGGACTTTGTTACAAAGTCTGGGCGCAAAACTCCCTATTTCATCAACACTGGCAACTTCAACGATGGCAGCAAGATTAGCCAACTCGGTGCTTACTACGCCGCGCATCTAGTGCAAAACAAACTATCTGATGTCGATATAGTGTTTGGCCCTGCATACAAGGGGATCCCTCTATGCGTGGCCACCACCAGCGCTCTCGCACTTAACCACAACTTTTGTGTTGGCTTTTCCTTCGACCGCAAGGAAGTAAAAGATCATGGCGATGGTGGAAAAATTGTTGGCAAACAAATAAAGGATGGTGCTCGCATATTAATTGTAGAAGACGTAATCACCGCCGGTACGACATTACGCGAAGTTGTTCCGTTTCTTAAAAGTATCGCTGCTGTAGATATTAAAGGGGTAGTTATCGCGGTTGATCGCTGCGAAAAGGGGGCCGGCCAACTATCAGCAGTCCAAGAGACACAGGAAAATCTTGGGCTTCCAGTATTTCCGATAGTGAGCATACATCATATTGTTTCGTACTTAGCGAGTCACAATAAGAGCGGACTTACGCTATCCTCTGAAATGCAGCAGCGAATTGCTCAATATTTGGAAACCTATGGCGCTTAGAGTTCTACTTACTGCCTTACTTTGCTTACTCTCTGTGTCTGGACCGGCACAGGCTCTGGATCTCCCACAGGAGAAAGAAGCGCAAGCTCAGTCAATTTTCGACTCAGTCATGAGTCCGTTTTGCCCCGGGCGACTTTTACGCGACTGCCCAAGCGGCAAGGCACACGACCTAAAGGAACAGATTCGCGCAATGGTTTCAGATGGACGCTCCAATCAACAAATCGAGGAGAGTCTGTACCAACAGTTTGGTGAAATTATCCGCGCCACACCCAAAAGCTCCGGCGTCGGACTACTTGGCTGGCTTGCGCCGGGATTTTTCCTAATAGCTGGATTGATATTCGTGTTGGCCTGGATTAAGGGAAAAACTGCTAGCTTGGCAGTCACGAATTCGTTGAGCGAAAAAGAGTTAAGCCCAGAGATGCAAGCGCGCATAGAGCGCGAGATACAGGGTAGATAGGTAGTCAATTCGGGAGCTTGGCGACACCGAATTTGTGCTACATTAGCTGACACAGCACCGATAACAACCAATAGGTGTTAATGGTTTTTGGGTGGTGTGTATGATTACTCCAGTAGAAGCAATTCCCGTTCAGTCTGATGGCGCTGGCGACGGCAGCGCTAATGAAGGCCCGCAAGTTCAAGGCCCTGGGCGAGGGAATAATAATGTAACCATGATGCCAATACTTTCAGAACTAGCTGGTCCCGATCGAGACGGACCTGGGGTCGAGGCAAGCAAAGGTGGGGTGATAAGTTGGCTAATGAAGGCATTCCACCGCTTCAGGGCCGAGTAGAGGCTTATTTCGCAAAGGGGGAGTATCTACCGAAGCCATTTCCAACACCAGCCCCAGAACTTTATATTTCTTGCCGAAACCATGCGCTGCCTACTAATGATAGGGGCGCGCGTGATAAGATGAAGTACATTGCTTTGCTCGCAATACTAGCCTGTAGAGCTCACTAGAGCATGTCGTTACTGGCTTTAAGGCTATTTGGCCTCGCTCTAGTTAGCTCATTTAGTTAAAGTCATAGTACTTTACCCAACTTCAATTTATGACCTTTCCTATCTACACTGCACTGCTGAAAGGAAGCTTAAAACTTGATCGTAACGGCAAGTGGTGGCACGACGGGAAGGAATTCCAGAATACAAAACTTGCCAAACTCTTCCATCGTTCTATCGAGTGGCAAGCTGACAGAAACGAATACCTGATCAAAATTGGACGCGAGCAAGCAACATTCGATGTAGAGGATTGTGCCTACTTTGTCGTTAGCATAGATGACCGCGAGATACCTTGGCGCCTTACCTTTATAGACGACAGCACTCAAGCACTTGATCCGCATAGCCTTGAGTTGGGTACAGACAACCAAGTCTATACCAAAACTACGGCCGGCCACCGTGCTAAGCTCCTTCGTTCTGCGCATCAAGTCTTGTTGCGGCATGTTATAGACGACGAGCATTTGGAGGCTTGTGGCGTGCGCATAAGACTTGCCTCAGCAGCCATTAATGAGCAGGCGAATCTTAAGAATTAACGTGTTTTCTCCTCACCAAATGCAATCTATTGTCTCAACGACAAACCCGATGGGAGTATTTTCCAATATCCCCAAAAACTTGCTTTGCGTGTAGATTCAGCAGCGATGCGCTCGTATACCTTTCCATTAATGATTTTGTGGACAATTGTTTGCCTTAGCTTTTGGCAGTTCCAAAGCGACGATGCTTATATTTTCTACTCTTACGTTCGAAATATTATAAATGGCCAGGGTTACGTTTTTAATCAACACGAACAAGTAAACGGCACAACTTCAGCTCTATATCCACTAGCCTTGTCTTTGCTTTCAAAAGTAGGCGTACAGCTTGGTATGAGCATTCCGCTAATCGCACATCTTTTCCTAGCCCTCGCGCTCTCGACAATTTTAATTTGCAGCTCGCACATTTTCCTAAACGGCGCACAAGATACGTTAGCCGCGATTTTACTGCCCTACTTTTTCTTAGCATCCCCGCACCTTGCTGAAGCTAGCGGCATGGAAACATTTCTTACTCTAGCGCTCCTACTATTAGCTTACACGCACTATGCAAGCGGGCGACTTGAGAGCTCTGCTTTATTACTAGGTCTTGGCGTTCTATCCCGTCCAGATAGCCTACTTTTTGCCGGCCTCATCGCCACGCACTACATTTGGCACAAACGCAATCTCCCACCGCTCAAAGTCGCACTCTTGTTCTGCCTGCCAGTGCTACCCTGGATTGCCTGGAGCAGCTGGTACTTTGGTTCAGCTCTTCCATTAAGTTTCGGAGCTAAATTGGCCCTTACGGAAGCGGGTCGCGCTGGACTAGCCTATCCATTTCTGCAAAGGCTGCCTGGAGCAAGCTGGTTCTTCAGCCAACACTACGCAAACTATGAGATAACGCTGCTAGTGTTACTAGCAATATTTGTGTACATAAAGTCACCGCGGCATCCGGTGCGTTTCTTCCTGATCTGGGCCCTGGCTTACATTCTAGCGTATGGCCTAATTCTAAATACGCCTGGCTTTCGTTGGTACTACGTACCCCTGATACTGGTGCAAGCTATGGTGCTTGCGCGTGCGGGGGCTTTGCTATGTGCAAAAACGCCGCGACTTCAGGCGACGCTGTGCGCGACGCTTGTTCTCGTATTGTTTTCTCGTACCGGACTTCTTGCTCTTGTGCGACTTAGTGGCGAGCCCACCGCTAAGTTCACACACTATCGAGCAGTGGCTCAACTATTAAACCAAGAGGCTTCAGAGGGGGACAGTCTAGCCAGCGCTGAGATTGGCGTTCTGCGCTACTACTACGAAAAAGGTCCCATCATTGATGCGCTAGGACTCATTACACCGAGAGTAGCGGAGTATGTGAGAAACAAGGACTTCGGTCGCTATGTAATTGAACACCGGCCAACCTATGTACTTTGTGCAAATCCTCCCCGTCGAAAGATAGAAGAATTCTGTAAAGCAGATTGGTTTAGGGAAATGTATGGGGAGCCGCGTTTTCTCAAAGTTGCAAAAAAAGGCAGTGCTCTGTTTAAGATAAACAATACGCGAGAGACTTCTGACAAAAGCACTGTCGCTATACCAGAGCCGGCCTGGCAACGCCAAGTGGAGCAGTAGAGCAACGAACCCAGCCAACGAATGGTGGCCTACCCTACTATAGAGCTGTATATTGACGACCCTAAAAAATGGATGGCCGTCATTTTGAAGCAATTCGAAACCCTAGGGGCTTAGGGTTTAATTATCTTGTGCGGCTCGACTTAACTGCGCCAATATCTTGCTCGCCCAGCCCCTCATCCAATTTTGTCAAAAATGAATGAGGCTGGCTTTAAATAAGCTATCCTAGCGTGTGGAGGCGAGCACTAGCTCAAGGTCGCTCTGCAGGGCTGTCACCTGCTCAGCCTCTAGCCCATTATATGTGCCACGCAAACGGCCTTGCTGATCAAATAGCAGGAATCGATTTGAATGGAGCAGCGGCTCTTCATGCGTTCCGACTTTGAATCCATTAACAATTAAATCCTCTACTTTTGAGCGATCGCCAGTCAGAAGCATCCACTGTTTAGAATCTACTGAGAACTTGGCTGCATATTTCTTCAAGATTTCAGGAGTATCGTAACTTGGGTCCACGCTCATTGAGACGACTCGAAAGTCCCCTAATTCATGATTGCGCTTCAGGAAACTAGCGATGGTTCCCATAAGCGTGGGGCATGTGGCCTGACAACTAGCGAAGAAGAAGGAAGCCACCCAGGGTCTGCCCTTTAGGCTTTCAGAGTTGAATCCATTGCCATTTGAATCTATCAGCGCGAACGCTGGCGCGTTTCCAAGCTCCGGCAACTCGCGGCCCTTCATAGCTCCAGCGAACACGATATAGCCAGATATGAGCGCAAGCAAAATCCCGACAACTACAATCTGCCCCTTCATCGGTTATTACTTCCTAAAAACTTGCGTCAGCGACAATCAGAACTAACAATATTGGGAGATACACTACAGAGGCACGCAGCAAAGAACGCGCATCTGCAATACTACGTGACTGCGAGGCCATCAGAGCCACCTTCATCATCACAAGCCCTAAAACCAAGGCGCCGCATAGATACACATAACCGGACATACCGATTATGGTGGGAAGGAGTGAGGCAGGTATTAAAAGCGCCGAGCACAAAAGAACTTGCCTAAAAGTGCTAGCGCCATCTGGCTCTACACAAGGCAACATCTTAATTCCTGCACGCGCATAGTCATCACGAAACATCCACGCAATCGCATAGAAATGTGGGTGCTGCCAAAGAAAGAGAATCAAGAACAGAATCCATGCTCCGAGACTTACTTCCCCAGTTGCTGCAGACCATCCACCCATCGGAGGCAGGGCCCCCGGAATAGCTCCCACCAAAGTGTTAAGCCAGGTGATGCGCTTTAGAGGGGTATATACATGCGTATATAAAAAAGCCGTTAGGAGCGCTAAAAACCCTGTTAGGAGATTTACTTGCCAAACCAAAAATACAGTACCAAAAAGAACTAACAGAACTCCGAACGTTAGGGCATCAATAGGTGAAATAACGCCACTTGGCAGGGGGCGCTTCATTGTTCTCTTCATTAGCGCATCGACATCTCGTTCTAAGTAGCAGTTTAGAGCTCCGGCTCCAGCGCAGGCCAAGCCCGTGCCGAACAAGGCGCAGAATAATGTCTCGTAGGATGCAATGCCCTTACCGCCCAGAAAATAACCTAGCGCATGGGTTACAAGCACCAGCGTGACAATTCTTGGTTTGCAAAGCGAAAGGTATGCGCTTAAATTCATCTTTATAGCCCCTGTACGGGCGATAGCATTGCGCCGCTCCGGGATTTTGTCAAATATACTTAGAGCCCGTGACCACCAACATTACGTATTGAATCCTAGCAGTATTATATGGGCTAGCCCGAAAATAGCCTGAGGCTCATAGCTGTAGCTCTGGATACAATGGCCTCCATAAAGCGCAAAATTGGCTTTCCAGAAGCGCTCTAGCTAATCTACCCCATATGGCTGAAACACCATCTGACCAAGCAAGTGCCGCAAAGAGCTTCCTAGTTGCCCAGAGGACGGGGATGCTGTCCTCAATATCAGTATCGCAGCAGGGCTATCCTTTCGGCTCCATAACTCCGTATGACATAGATGACTCAGGCAATGTGTATATTTACATTTCGCTTATTGCCGAGCATTACAGAAATCTCACCAAAGACAAGCGTGGAAGCTTAATAGCGATTGACCCATATGGGGTGCACGACCCTCAAGCCCATGCACGAGCAACACTCCTTGCAGATTTCGCTCCTGTTCTCGACTCAGAGCGTAGCTCAGTACAGGCACGCTATGAGGCACGCTTCCCTGCTTCCATAAACTATGAGATTGCCCACAATTTTGTTTTTATGCGCGGAACGCCGGTTAAGCTGCGTTGGATAGGCGGGTTCGGGGATATTCGGTGGATTGATGCGGAGCGATTTAAATCTGCCGTACCCGACCCTGTAGCGTACCATGCACATGAAGTACTTGCACACATGAACCTAGATCACGCCGATGCGCTGCAGGAGTTGGCACATGCGCATTGCGCAGACCTGCTGCCAGCTACTCGCTATGAGATGACTGAAATCACTAGCTCCCACTTCTCGATCGTGGCTATTAGCTCCACAGGATCACGAAAGGTTGAAGTTAGCTTCCCAGTGGCACTTAAGTCGGCACAAGATTCGCGCGTGGCACTGATTGAGCTGCTTAGAAAGGCTCGAGGGCAAGCGACATAAATCATGCCTCGTGCGGCAAAAAGTCGCATGATTACCCCTAAGAGCATTTCCATCTGCAGAAGTTATTTGCGCTTCCCCCAAACAACCAAAATATCCTCATCCGTCCCTGGAGACTTGCGGGCTAATTCAAATAAATCATGGCTTAACGGCATGAATGGTTCTGCTCTGTCGGGGCCAGGGTTGTGAATGTATACGTCACTATCATTATACCCTACCAACGGGACAAAGTGCCCAATGTAATTCGGTTTACCCACCACCTTAGCCCAATCAATAAGCATGACTGGCACTGCCCCGCTGGAGATCAAGGCGAACAATTCGTTAAGCGACAGCTGTCGCTCTTCAAGGTGACCACCAAACTTACGACAACGATTGGCGAGGACTGTAAGTTTAGCCTCGGCCTCCGAAACGCCCGCCGCATGCTCACGATAGTAGTCCAATGAAAAATTTTCTGGCCTAACACCTAAACTTCGAGAGAACAGGCTAACAGATAGTCCTAGCTCAGCAGCTGCAGCCGCCAGTCCAAGCGTCCAGGTGGCGCCTGACGTCTCTGCCACAACCAATTCCTGTATCCGCTCCAACGAAGTCTTAACTCCAAAGTAGGCGCTTACCATCGCCAAAGCGATAGGCCCACAGTCTAGCTTTGCGTTGATAAGAAACGGGACATCCAGCTTAGCCAACCCAGCATTGCCTTCAGAAAATCGTTCCAGCATGGCATTACTCACTAGTTAACAATAACGAACACGACCGATCCTAGCGAAAGACATCAAGAGCGGCACTAGTTAGCTGCTAGTTCTGGACGTAGATAGCATATTCCGAGCCAATTCGAACAAAAAATTAAGAAAACCAGTCTCTAATGCGAAACGCTACTAGCTGGGCAATTAATTATCATTGGAGAGTGGTTTGTTAATTCAAAAAACTTCCCCATACCCGCCTTAGCGATAAGAAGCGTACTGGTATTAACTAACGGGTGACACAGGAATGCCTCCGCCGCCCATAATTCTTCATCCACCAACAATTCAACTTGCCTTGAAGAATCATTAATGAGAGCGAGCAAGCTTACTGCGCCTGGTGTGACGCCTAAGTACTTGGCTAGTCGCTCCGAAGAGGCGAGACTTAGCCCACTAACACCTAGCAGTTTAGACAAAGCCTTTAGATCTACACTTTTGTGAGAGCCTACACTTAGCAAAAAATGCCTTCGGCCCTTTCCATCTCGTAAGAATAAATTCTTAGTTTCCGCGCCAGGCAGTTTGGGCACAACGCGCGCTGCCTCTTCACAGGTAAACACGGGCGGGTGATCAACGCGTGTATATTGAATTCCATTTTTGTTGAGCACATCAAATATCATGAGTAAGTACTAATGCCCCAAAGACTCACAGGCTGCACTGAGCGCACACTTGGCAATTGTCGATGCAGCAGGCCAGTCTCCGCCAATTAAAAGAGCCCAAGCTGTTAGTGGCAACAAACTCAAGCTCAACCCACTTAGCAAAAACAACTTGAAATTAGACCGAAAAATGGCCCCGCTTGACAATGCAACAGGCGCTACTACTAGGCCAAACAAAACCATAAGTGCGCCGTCACGCGGCCGACTAGAATCGAGAAGGGTCAGATTACCTAAAGTAATTAGAGTAAAATTCGCCGCGATGGGAAACAGCATTCCGCATGTCTTCAACCAAGTTAGCTTGCTATGAGTGAAAAAGGCCCAAAGCGCCCCTGCTCCAATCGCATACGCCACTGCAATAACTATTAGGACAGGCCAAGCCATACGCCACCAAAAAACTGCTTAAAAAGCATAGGCTATCGATGACCAGTCAGCAACTGCATAGGAGCTGCGTTGCAACACGACTTTACCCTAATGCAGTATAAATCGATCCATATCTGGCCAGGCGCCGCGCATGAATCAAGATTTAGTAATTATAAACCAGCCGTATCTATTTCAAACTCCACCAAAATTGGGAGGTGATCTGACACATTAGTATCCAAAATTTTACTACTGCATACCTTTATATTCCGTGAGGCGAACACATAGTCGAGGCGCCAGTTCAATGCAGTTTCTTTGAAACCTTGATAGTCAAAGTCCTTGGTAGTCCATGTATTGCGACTGAACGGCGGACCACAAGACACGAAACGCGAACAAAGCTCAGCTACAATCGGCGAGGATGGGACACTATTTAAATCACCGGCAAATATGAAGTTTGGTTGGTCACCTAAGTTACTGAGCAGCACAGCCTCCTCTTTACGCTTAGCCTCTGTTACTTCAAAACGTGGTGCGAAGGTCAGATGAGTTGTTCCAATTGTAAGCTTAGTGCCTTCCACATCGACTACTCCCTCAACGTAGACTCTTCCCTCCTTGCCATAATCTCGGATGTCTGGATCGCCTGGTGGGCTCACAAAAACTGAGCGTGTAGATAAAAAAGGGAATTTACTAAGTATGCCGTTTTCCTGACTGTCTCGCTCGAAGCCCACCCAACGCTGCGCTGCTTCGATGTGAGAATAATATCCGAGCCGACGCGCAAGCTCAGACCCAGTAGCAATGCCTGGGTTAGCCTTTGTGTTAGTTGCGAGCTCCTGTAAGCACAAGATATCCGCATCTACTGACTTTAAAAATTGCTCGACTCGCTGAAGTTTCTCTAGATACCAAACGTTCCACTGCAATAATTTTAACAACATTTGACTGTCTTACCTCTCGAACCTCACACTAGCGATACAATCAGCCCTTGCAAATAATTTTGGCCAATCATTTGCCGATTACATTGTAGCCAAACCAATCTGGCTTGAATTCCTGCTTCGTATCGTCAGGGCGTAGGTGTACAAAATACTCCCCTACTTCATTAACAACAAAACAGTCATCTACGTCAAACATATCATCCTTGTGTTGCTCTATTACATCAACTAGCAACACCGATTTAGCACGCCTCTTTGCCTCCTCTGGAGAATCAGCGACAAAGAGCCCAAACTGATGCAGCTCAGCAATACTATTTGGATCATAACCACCAAAGTTCACGAAGTATAAACTATACCGGCTATGCGAAGGCTCTTTCCTAAGCTCAACTCTATAACCGTCCACAAATTTTACACAAAGGTAACTGTCTACGTGCAAACCCTTCACGTTTCCAAACCAACGCTCACAAAGGGTCTGATAAGTGTCCTCAATTTTTACGCCTGCAACAAACTGAACATCATGCAGTTCGATATTCGACTTGGACGTTCGGCCACCCAGATAGACAAGAAATAGATTTGTCATGTTCACAATAAATTAGAAGAAATACATATCTAAAATTTAACAGATTCCCCTCAATCTCGCCTCACATACCGGCTAAGGAACTTCACGATCACGCGCAGAGCCCAACCCCTAAATAGACTAATCAGCAGTGCTTGCACCAAGCCCGGGTCTAATCACGCCAACTATGAATTTTTCATACAGACATTTCCTTAAAGCAAGCACTATACGCTTAGGCAAACCTAAACTTCACCCAAGTTCGCTCTGCCCGATACTGAGCCTATGAAAGTTGTCCGCAACGATTTGGACTGAGCACTCGCTCTTTGGATGCCGGGTACTCGGCGAGCTTCACTAGCGGACGACGCGGACGAGCGACAAGCTCACCCCCACAATTTGGACATCGACTATGCAAGACTGTCTCTGCACACGAGCGGCAAAAAGTGCACTCAAAAGAGCATATTCGAGCATCCGACGACTCTGGAGGAAGGTCCATATCACAGCATTCACAATTCGGACGTAATTGAAGCATCGTCAGACCTCCCCCTTTTTTAGTTGTAACTGTTAAAAGTGTGCCGCAACGTAGTCGCACAATCAATTCAAATCGCCGTAAATGTTTAGCTCGCATCCGGAGATCATTTCTTGAATGCGCTCGGAGGTTGCCACGCCCCCTAAACTTGGGCTAGCAATGCGAAGTTAACATTATTTTCCGGTTCTTTCCGATTGCCTGTAATCAATTTTTAAAACTGGCGGGCCAATTTCATAGCGCGGCCCAAGGTGCCATCTTGCGCCAGTTGCATCGACGGGCAAGTGACCCAAACCTAAAGCGCAGCGCTATCATAAACACTCCTATTGGAAACGCAGCACCAGGGGAAGATTTCCAGTGTTTCTTAGACGTACCCCTGTATGGGTCAGCCCTAAGGCTCCACGCTCTAGAATCGCTGTAAATGATGCCTGCAACGAGGGGTTAGAGCCTTCGCGTTTTTGTGGCAGGTTTACCTCCCTCTTCCACACTAGCCCAAACGCATTTAAAAACTTTGCAGCAAATGTCTGCAGGTCGTAGTGTTGCTGAATAATATGTACGCTTGGACGAAAACGCGATGAAAACGTAGCAACAGTAAAGAAGCACTCGTTTGAAAACGTATACAGCGATGGATCAACTACCGAGAACCCGAGCATCTGCCCCTTAAGCGCATCACGACGAACAAGCGTCTCAACTCCTGTTGGCAAAACGAGGCTGCGATCCTTAACCGCTACTAGCCTTTCAAAGTCAAACGTTTCATCCCGTACTGCAGATCTAAGCCCACGCTTGTCGATCACTGCCCCATTTGAGAGCTCGAAGTGCTCAAGATTAAGAGAAACACTTGTTAGTATTCTAGGATCCGCACATGATCGATGGACGCACAGGCGATAGGCCGGAACGAATCCTGCAGTTTGACCCTCAGGACGCGGCAAATAAGCATCATCATATCTAACACTTCCAAGCACACTAGTGCTTATTTCTTGCTGAGCATAAGAGACAAGCTCCAGTAACTTAGAAAAGCCATACTCCGCTGGTCTAGCCAGTGCTCGATCCAAGGCCTGGAGCAAATCAGCAGCAGCAGGTTTATATCCGCTACGGCTTGTCACCCCCGCTGCAATCGGAACAAAAGGATGCTCCTGGCCGGGATCAAAGCGACGATCGTCATTGCTGGGACCTGGCATAATGGAGCAATTTCAAAAATCCTAGTCACTGCCGATCGGAGAGTGGAAGGAACAATCATAGGCGCAGCGCCTATGGCTTGCTTCCATTTGTCACGGGCAACTCTCTTAAGAGGTATCAGATATCCTCTAATTTTATGCTCTGACAGGTGAAATGAAGGACATCAACAACTCCGGTAAATCAAAGTAGTTGCCGGCAACATTGCCTCACAATTGCCACCTTCAGCTTATAATCTTCCCTAAGATAAATGTCCGGAATGGAATTTCTTCTGATAAGCCATCAGGGATGAAGTTGCTGCGACTGGTTTCGAATGGAACAGTCCCTAGCTCATCAAAATGTAGGTGCTCTAGAATTCCTTGCGAATAGGCCTGCTTACAAGCGCGCGAACTAACTCCTCTGGCCGACGTTCGCCCTTCAGCAATTTCTCAACTTGCTCTGTTATGGGCATTTCCACCTTGCAACGACGAGCTAATTCTAACACCAAGGGCGCAGTTGTAACTCCCTCAGCCACGGAACCTAGCGATGAAACTATCTGACTTAGAGACTCTCCCCTCCCAAGCCTGAGCCCAACAGTGCGATTGCGACTTGTGTCAGAAGTTGCGGTCATAGCCAAATCACCTAAGCCAGACAGACCTGACAAGGTCATAACGTCCGCACCCATGGCTTCCGCCAAACGCATCATCTCTGCGAGGCCACGCGTAATAAGCCCTGCCCGCGCGGAATCACCTAGTTGCATGCCATCTGCCACTCCGACGGCTAGGGCGATCACATTTTTTACAATTCCACCCAGCTCAACACCCAACGGGTCCCCAGACACATACACCTTCATGCAATCGCCGCTAAAAAGCTCGGCGATTTTGCGGGCAGCCGTCTCATCCTTGGAGGCCGCTACTAAGCCACAAGGCTTTTGACGCACAACATCGATGGCAAAACTTGGCCCGGAAAGCACTACTGGCGGCACATCCGAAGATAAATGCTGAGCGGCGAGCTGCAAGGGTGTATCTAACGTGCTAGGGTCAATTCCCTTAACCACACTAACGAAAATACTGGGCGCCCGCAGATTTAACTTAGGCAAGACCTGCGCCATAAACTTGGATGGCACCGCAAAAACGATCGTAGCGCAACCCAGTGCGGCCTCCAAATCATTAGTAGCAGTGATGCGCTCACTCAATTTTGCATTTGGCAAATAGAGTGGGTTTCGATGCTGGGCATTTATTCCTTGAACTACTGGCTGATCAACGCTCCATCCAAGCACATCCAAGCCTTTAACAGCCAAGTGCTGTGCGAGCGCAGTACCCCAGTTTCCAAGCCCAATGACAGCAACCGCTGGCGCCACTTATTCCTCGTCGTTTCCGTTTTCCATGAGTGGCGCGATGGCGCTGGCTTTCTCGCCTGGATCCAAATCCATTAAGCGTACTCCCATGGTATTGCGACCGATTACGGAGATACCCTTGACCTGAGTGCGAATTATCTTACCGGAGGAAGTAATCAGCATTACTTCTCCATCATCCTTCACGGCGCTAGCACCAATCACTGGACCGTTGCGTCCCTCAGTTTGAATATCAATAATTCCTTTGCCACCACGTGTCTGAGAGCGATACTCAGAAAGAAGTGTTCGCTTACCATAGCCATTCTCGCAAACTGTGAGCAGAGTCACCTCTGTGCCATTGGCTGCCGTGAGTTCAGGCGAGACTACAGTCATTCCCACGACGGCATCCCCCGCATCAAGCTTAATGCCACGAACACCGACCGCTGTACGCCCCATCGCTCGCACGTCTGACTCCTGGAATCGAATCGACATACCAGACTTGGTAACTAATATCACATCATCACTCCCAGTCGTCTCTGACACGCTGATCAATCGATCACCGTCATTGAGCGAGCAAGCGATGATGCCGCTACGGCGCGAACGCGAGAACTCTTCAAGTTCCACCTTCTTGACCGTACCTTGCTGTGTGGCCATGAAAAGATTGTGTTTGGCATTGAAGTCGCTAATTGGAAGAATAGCAGCAATGCTTTCTTCAGGCTTCATTTGCAATAAATTTATGAGAGCTCTTCCACGCGCGGTACGCCCAGCTTCTGGAACTTCGTAGACCTTAAGCCAGTACAAGCGCCCTAAATTGGTAAACACGAGCACGTCCGCCAAGGAGGAGGCCACAAAGAGATGTTCGATGAAATCCTCTTCAGTCGAGGCAGCTCCAGCGATACCCTTTCCGCCACGCTTTTGTGAACGATAGTTGCTCGAAGAAGTACGCTTGGCGTAGCCCTTGTGGCTAATCGAGACCACCATCTCTTCGTCTTCGATTAGATCCTCGACATTAATCTCGCCACCGTCATCAAGTATCTCAGTACGGCGCTTGCCTCCGAATGCTTCTCTCACCACGCGTAACTCATCGACGATCAAAGCATCAATCTTGTGCTCATCTGCAAGCAAGGCCAATAAGCGCTCGATTTCTTTTTTCAACTCATCGTATTCTTGCTCGATCGCGATGCGCTCCATGCCGGTTAGCTTTTGGAGTCGTAAATCGAGAATCGCCTGCGACTGAATATCAGTGAGCCCAAAGCGACCATTCAATGCGAGTCGAGCATCTTTGGGAGTTTCTGACTTTTTAATTAACTGAATTACTTCATCGATATTTAGGAGGGCGATGCGAAAGCCTTCCAAAATATGCATGCGCTCTTGGGCTTTCTTTAAATCAAACTGAGTGCGTCGCGTTACTACATCACGACGATGATCTATAAAGCAGCTCATCAGTTTCTGCAGCGAGCAGATGACGGGCTGGCCCTCAACAATTGCTAGATTAATTATACCAAAGCTGATCTGCATTGGCGTGAGCTTGAAAAGCTGATTAAGCACTACTTCAGCTGTAGCGTCACGCTTTAGCTCTAAAACTATGCGCATTCCTGTGCGATCCGACTCGTCACGGATACGAGAAATGCCCTCGATCTGCTTATCGTTAACAAGTTCAGCTATACGCTCAATTAAACGAGCTTTATTAACCTGGAATGGAATCTCATTAACGATAATCGCCTCACCCTCGCGAGACTTGTGCTTCATCGTCTCGATAGTGGTTTTTGCGCGAACCTGTAATACCCCCTTGCCTGTGGCATAAGCCTCGACAATAGACTGACGTCCATAAATCGAGCCGCCGGTTGGGAAATCCGGGCCCGGAATATGCTGCATTAGCTCGCCAAGTGATATACGCGGGTTCTCAATCATCGCAATTATGCCGGTCACAATCTCTGTCAAATTGTGCGGAGGCATATGAGTGGCCATACCCACTGCGATACCATCTGAACCGTTCACCAAAAGATTTGGAACAGCCGAAGGCAAAACAACCGGCTCCGTACTTGAGTCATCGAAGTTCGGCGCGAAGTCTACTGTGTCTCTCTCGATGTCTTCCAACATCTTTTCCGAGAGTGGCGTCATGCGACACTCTGTATAACGGTAGGCCGCAGGAGGATCTCCGTCGATGGAACCAAAGTTTCCCTGGCCATCAATCAGCGGGTAACGCAAGTTCCACGGCTGCGCGAGTCGGGCCAGCGCCTCATACACAGGGGAGTCACCATGCGGATGGAATCGCTTTAGAACCTCGCCGACAACGCCGGCGCACTTGGAGTGTTTCCTATTAGAGACAAGACC
Source organism: Oligoflexia bacterium (assembly GCA_019694465.1). Taxonomy (GTDB): domain Bacteria; phylum Bdellovibrionota_C; class UBA2361; order UBA2361; family JAFLCA01; genus JAIBBV01. The sequence goes on along the minus strand of JAIBBV010000002.1, from coordinate 67,859 downwards.
TTCGCTTAACATCGCGTACAGAACTCGACGCTGTACCGGTTTTAGCCCATCGCGAACATCTGGCAGGGCACGGCCCACGATTACGCTCATGGCATAATCCATGTAAGACTGCCGCATTTCGTCTTCTATATTGACCGGTTTAAGTTGTGCTTCCACTGCTTCCTACCACTAAATTGGCAAGTTATTTCAATATATTACCTTGGTTGTACCAAGCTACTGTATGCGAGGATAGCGAATATTACAAGCTGAAGAATCGTTCTATTTGCGCTATAACCACCTGCCACGATTGGCTTTTTGCTGTCGCCAAATCTCCCCTAACAATACGCTTGTAGCGCAGGCCACATTTAGGCTCTCCACTCTTCCAGACCCTGGAATCGTAATGGCAAGGTCAGCCGCACTTTTAGCCCGTGCACTTAAACCACTACCTTCCGCCCCAAACAGAATCAGCAATGGGCCTTTAAGTTCGGCCTGAAATAGATCGGTGCCACCTTCGACGATAGTTGAAAGCACACGAAAGCCAGCCTGACGTAGCTTTTTCAGGGTCGAATCGATGCTTGAGATTCTAATAACTGGCACCGACTCCAGTCCCCCTTCTGCCACACGATATGCGGCTGATGAGAGAGTGAGAGGGTTTTTGTCATCAAGTAAAATGGCATCAACCCCAAAGTGCGCGGCCACGCGCGCGATTGCTCCGAAATTATGTGGGTTCTCCACTCCTTCAAGAAAAATAATTACAGCTGGGTGTTGGCTGCGCTGTCTTGAGTTCAATACTGAATCCAAAGTCAGCCCTGCTGTCTCTCTAACTACGAAGCATACTCCCTCATGATGCTCAGAGCCACTTACTCGTGCGAGCTCCTCTTCGGGGATAATGTGATAGGCCAGCCGCTTTTGGGCACAGAACTTTAACACTTTGCCGAATTCACCGCGCAAAGCGTCCGTTACATATGCCTTCACTATTGAGTCGGGTCTAGCCTTGAATACGGCCCAGCATGCGTGACGACCGCAGATCTTTGCTTCGAGCGCAGATATTTTAGGCCTACTCGATCCCTTCTTTGTCATAACTACGCGATCAAGCGCTTTGCCACTTTCAAATTTACTTTCTCAAGCACCGAGCTATCAGACTGATTGAATATAGTTGAGCAATGTTCTTACGCCGAAGCCCACACCACCACGTCGGATAAATCCAGCATCGCCATCGACGAAAGCTGGACCAGCGATATCTAGATGAGCCCACTTTGCTTTCACCACAAATTCTTCTAAAAATAGTGCGCCAGTAATTGCCCCACCAAAAGGCTTACCCAAGTTTTTAATATCCGCGACGGAACTCTTAATCCAATCCTTGTATTCTTTTGCCAGAGGCATACGCCACAAGTGTTCTCCTGACACATCGCCCGCCGCAGTTAGCTTCTCTGCCAGACGATCATCATTTGCGAATAGACCGGCATAATCTGTACCGAGCGCAACCATGCAAGCGCCAGTTAATGTTGCAAGATCAACAATAACGTCACAGCCATCCTTTTCAGCCATAGTAATGGCATCAGCCAAAATTAAGCGTCCTTCGGCATCCGTATTCAAAATCTCAATGGTCTTGCCGCTTGAGGCCCGCACAACATCACCAGGTCGAGTAGCCTGGCCGTTGATCATATTTTCGGTGGTGGGTATGTAGCCACGTACCTCGAATGCGGGCTTAAGCTGTCCAATCGCCCGCATTGCTGCCATTACCGCTGCCGCACCTGACATATCGCATTTCATTGACTCCATGCCAGGACCGGTCTTAATACTGAGGCCTCCACTGTCGAATGTAACGCCCTTGCCAACCAAAGATATAATGCGCTTTGACTTCTTGCTTGGCTTGTATACTAGCTTGACTAAATATGGTGGTTCTTCGCTCCCCTGCGCCACAGCCAGCAAAGCACCAGCACCCAGCTTTTCAAGTGCCTTCCTATCAAACACTTCTACGCGCAGGCCGCTTTTCTTCGCAATTTCCTTACATTGCTGCATAAGGTAGCTTGGCGTGCAATCGCGCGGAGAAAGATTAATAAGGTCACGCGCATAGGCAGTAGATTCTGCATAAAGCTGCCCACGGGCAATTACCTTCTCCGAAACAGGGCGAGCACTTAACAAAGTAAGTTGCTCTGCGCCTTCGAATTCATCTTCCTTCTTTTCTTTATAATTACGGAAGGAGTAACCAGTTAACAACGTCCCCTCGACAAGGGCCTGCAAGGCAGAATCATTCTTTAGATCTAAGGTCGCCGTATGCAGAGCAACTTGCTTAGCTCGTGCCCGTTTGGCAGTGTCAGCAATTAAACTGCCAAGCTTGCGATACTTCATTCCTGTCTCAAATGCGCTCTCAGTCTTCGTCGGCCAGCCCACCACTAAGGCTGCACGTATTTTGCCCACTCCCGGGAATGTTAACAAAGCACTCTGGCCTTCCTTACCATGCATACCAAGTTCGCGTAGGCGCCCAGCCAAGTCGCACCCGCACACCTTCTCAAGCTCAGCTAGTGCTCCGGAAATCCTTCCACCCGAACGCTTGCCCTTCTTTCCAGCCCGCTCTACTTCTTGGCTTGTAACAGGCAGCACCAAGAGGGCTGTTTCAAGGGAACTGAGGCCAACTGTTCGAGATACAATTTTCATAACTCCTCATTTTAAGTGGAAATGCATGAGATGAGTCACTATAGCAGAGCCAAGTGCGTACACACACGGACACAATTTCATTAATACGTGGGGCGTAGCTAGCGTCTGTAAGCGCTCATGGGAAACGCCAGCTAAGCACAAAGATTAGCCAATTCAATGGGTTACGGCTGTCTCCGTATATCCGGGCGTTATCCTTAGGTTTTGAGTTAACGTCTCAGCAAAAGCAGGAATCGACCCTATGAGAGCTACGCATCTAAGGCTAAGGGAAGCCTGTATTTAAAGCAGTTCAATACATCTTTAAATCTCAAGGCCTTAAGCTCGAAATTTGCTCAGTCGATTCGAATCATAGGGTTGGCCGGTCAAATGTTGCGCAGGCTTTGAGCGTATGGAACAAGACGACGCTATGGATATTACGTACGACATCTACATTCTGCAGCTTGCCAGCGAACTGCCCACTCAACTGCGTGAAACTTTAATCGCCAAGGGATTCCCAACCTATGTTGTGCCCGATGTGGAATCTGCGTTGCGTGGCATGCAAGGAGTTACTCGGCCAATACTGCTAGCTTGCTGCGGCGACAACATCGATCATGCATTTGAATGCAGCAAGAAGCTAATAACATCTAAGGATGTTCATCGGTTCCCTCTAATTCTTCTTGGAAAGGATGTTGATAGCTACGAGAACATTCTTAACAAACATTTTGTTCTCGCTACCACTCTCAATACACCCTGCCCAAATTCTGATGTACTGGAAGCAATTGCATACACCGTCAAAGCCTACCCACTAGCTAAGGGGGCGATAGAGGGAACTAGCACAGAAGATGTTGTTCCGGTAAAACCTACACTTTCTCAAGCGCTTAGAATTAGCGAAGAGCCTCCCGTTCATCGTCACGAAGCATATTCAAAATTTGCTGGGGTGCCGGAACTTTTCTTTGATCAGCTACAGACGCTCAAACTTGGGAAGGACGGCTTGGGTGGGACTTTGTACCCACGCAGTATTTCAGAAGTGTTCGTAACTGCCGGCAACTACCTTCCCACCACAAGAGCTTTTGAAAGCAGCATTCGTACTGTAGTGATGGATATCGGCAAATGGGGTCGCCTGCACCTGTACCGCGTTGCCTACATCACTAACCAGATCGCTGATGCCCTCGATATGCCGGAGGAGATAAAGGAGCACATGCGGGCCGCCCTGTTCCTGTATCCGCATTCATTTGCAGGCGACAATCCAGACCTAGTCCGTCGCGAGTATCACGAGCCTCGCCTATCAGCATTCCGACGCGAGCTATGTAGTCGCATTAAAGATAGCGCCATGCATGCTGCTATCAACTTAAAAGCACCAGACGTGGGGAACCTGCTTGCCATGCTTGGCAAGCTGATTGGTCGGGAAGAGGAAATCAACGATAACATCGTGTGTGTAGCGGCATCAACAATCATGGCAGCAGACCTATGCGATCGGGTTTGCTTCCAGGGCGGGCATTGGAATCCGCGTAGGGCATATATGCTCATGAAGAAGATTCGCTCTGAACAGCTCGCCGACATTCATCCGCGACCGCTGTGCGCGCTGGTTAAGTTTCTATCAGAGGCAATCACCTGTCACCCATTTGCCTTTATTGTGCCGCGTCAGATGCGTCGGGATCCGAAGCTACAAAAAGCTGCTGAAGAGTGGCGCACACAGAGAATTTCACAAGAAGAGAAGCGTGTACCAATCGCTAGTCTTATGCCAGGCATGAAGCTCTCACGACCGGTTATCACTTATGATGGACGTGAAATACTTTCTGGCGACTTAACACTAGACCAAGATCTAATCTGGAGACTTTGGCAGCTATCGACGGTCAGACCTCTAAATGGTCCGCTAGTGATATTTTCTGAAAACTAGAACGGCTGCGTTCTAAGCACATCGGACTACAAGTCATCCTTGGCGCGCCTAGAAGCTATTTTTGAAGTAGCTTCTAGGCAGGTATTCAATCAGCAGGGCATTGCTTTGTTATCCACAAGCACGACAGCTTGTCATTACGACGATGGCTGCGCAGCAGACAGCGCAAGCAATCCCCTACAAAATGCAAACCATAGCGCCCGCAATAAGCACCCAGCACAAGCCCTGGGGCCGCGAATCGATCTTGGCACTTCTGCATCATTATTGCGGGGGAGAGGAGCACAGCCCTATTGCACGGTAGAAAACTGCAGTATGGCCAGCCCCATTAACAACCCCTCCATCTTGGTTGAACTGCAGGTTATGGCCCCAGCTGAAACCAAACAAAGCCTCCCCTTTAACCGGCGCACACTTCTGCTAAGCAGCGCAGCTCCACGCCCACCCCTACCCACGCCTAAGCCTAAAGTCGCTCCCCCACCAAAGCTCCCTTCTCTTCCGATAGGTCCAAGTGCTCAGCCATGTAACGCTCTCGTCATCAATGCCTCACACGAACAGGCCAAAGAGATAAGCTTACAACTAACACTTCAAATGCCAGCCTGCTCAATCATGTATGCTCCTTCGATTGAAACAGCACGTTGGATCCTAGGCCGACGTCACATCGACATAATAATATCAAATCAGATTCTCCCGGACGGTAGTATTGCCAAACTACGTGACGCCTTAGAACGCATGCAATCGCCAGCTGAGTTGATCGTTATTGGCGCCTCAACTGCAAAGAGCATGGCCATGCTAAACGACTCCCCCTATCACTGCAGTACTCTGCGCAAAATCCAATCACCTGACGTCAATGAAGCTACACATGCGAAGGCTCGCAGTACGCCTCAAGCCAAAGCTGACACCAGCATACGTACATTAGGGGCTGATATAAGAAACGACCTAAACAACCCACTTCAAGAAATAGTTGCAATGGTCTTCGTAGCCAAAGCCAGCGGTCAGGCCTCAGCTTCATCCGTCTGCGCACTTGATGCTATCGAAAAGGCAGCTAAGAACATGGCTAAGATCGTAAATGGTCTTGAGGATAAGATCAGAAGCAATCTTGCCGCGCCTTAAGAAACAGTTTCGCGATTAGAGCCCATATAACCTAATCGCACTACATGTATTGAGATCACCCACGCTAATTGCCACACCTCTCTGGCATTGCCAAAGCCCTGCTACGCATCCCTTGTCGCCGCTAGGCACTCTCTACAGCTTGCAGATTAAGCTGTAACTCGGAGCGCCCACCAAAGTTACTCATATCTGGGCGACCAACCACATCAACTTGAGCACCAACTTTCAACGCAGGATGAGACTTGGTACGCCACATGAGGCCCGTAACTCCCGCTTTGCCATCAGAAAAAGTGACTTTTAGGTGCGCGTCCTTAAGACTACGCACTTCGGCAACCTTCAATCCTCTAAAAAGTAGTTGTGGATTTGGATTGCCAATTCCAAAGGGAGCAAATCGTTTAAGTTCAGAAATTAAGTCAGGGTGCAGATCTGATAAAGACGCCTCGGTGTCCGCCTCAGCAACAGGATCTGTCTCTATATCACTAAGCCGACGCTCACACTCCCTAACAAAGGCTTCCTCAAACGCCTCAAAGTTCGCTTCTTGAACCGAAAGCCCACCTGCTCCTTCGTGTCCACCAAACTTGACCAAGTGCTCGCTCACTGCTCCCAAGGCTTCGACCACATTGAAGCCTCGAATCCCTCGCACGGAGCCTTTATACAAGCCATCACTGTCGCGACCCAGCACCACGGCCGGGCGATAGAACATTTCTACCAGCCGCTGTGCAACAATTCCGACCACACCAGTGTGAAATTCCTTGTCATATACGACGAGCCCAGCAGGGAGATGGCCCCGCGACCTGATTCGCTCCACAGCCGCCTCTTTAACCAAACCTTCGGTGTGCTGCCGCTCTAAGTTAAGTTTATTAAGTCTCTGTGCAAGCTTGGTCGCCAACTTCGAATCACTTGTTGTAAGTAGCTGTACGACTATATCGCCATGCACGATTCGACCGGCAGCGTTCAAGCGTGGCCCGATACCAAACCCAACATCGAAACAATTTACAGTTTGATTGATGCCGGAAACATTCTTTAGTGCCACAAGCCCAGGACGGGTTGTCTGTCCCAATAGCTCCAAGCCGCGTTTCGCGATTACTCGATTTGCGCCGATTAATGGCACCATATCGCAAATCGTTCCAAGACATGCCAGGTCGAGATAGTTTTTTACATCTAGTTGTTTGGCCTGAGGGAAAAACCCTTTCAACGCAACCAATAGGTACCAGGCCAAACCAGATGCACAAAGAATTTTACCGGCGAACCCACAACCCTTCTGGTTTGGGTTAATGAAGAAATCTGCTGGGGGCTTCTGTCCACTAACGTGATGATGATCTACCACTACTGACTTCAGCCCCAGCTTGTGGGCAAGTTCTAATTCCTTAACGTTAGTTGTGCCATAGTCGATGGTAAGCAACAGACCGAATTTCTTTTCGGCTATCTCGCGCACCATTTTCTCATTCAAGCCATAACCATCTTCGAAGCGATCAGGGACAAACACTTGGCTTTGAACACCAATTTGATTGAAGAAGTCGTGTACCTGTGCACCACCCGAGAGTCCATCGACGTCGAAGTCGCAACAAATCGCTATGCCCTTGCCTGTATCAGCCACTTCCTTAATCAAGCGGCAGGCTAGTGCTAGGTTCTTAAGTTTATTAGGGTCAGGCAGGCCATCTTTCAACGTTGGAGACAGGTAGTTTTGCAGATCCTCCCCAACTGTGTGCCCGCGCGCAGCCAAGACTCTGGAGGCTACGGCACTAAGGCTATACTCCTGCGCGATAGCATCTGCCTGCTTAACAAGCTGTTTTCTAAGGCGAATCTTGCGGTGAGCGGTCTCTACCGGCGCAAATTCTCTGTTTTCTACTGCAGCTTGATGCATAGTGGTGGATTACCCCATTTGGATGGAATAAGCAAAGACTGGTCGCTAAGCGTCGAAGGATTATTCGTTATGTAATCTTAGAATGAGTTCTCAAGACAGCAAGACTGGCAGCACATCTTCCTCTATAGCATCAGCGTCGCTGAAAAGTGCTCGGCGATTATCGGCCAGAATTTTCTGCACTGTCTCAGCGGTTGAGGCCACCAAGGTTTGTTCCAACTTTTCCATGGACTTTATAAGTTCGTCCATTTTTTTCTGCGCGCCTTGATCTGACTTAAGACTAGGCTCAAGATCGGCTAAACGCGCTAAAATGCGACTCTCTGTTTCAAATATCTGCTCACTGGCTTGAGACGCTATTGTGGGTGGCAACCGATGCGACAATTGGTCCAGTATCTTGTCGTACTGTTTAAGCATTTGCTCACGCTTGGAAGAAGTTAATCCTTCAAGCTTACGAACAAGTCCAAAAATCTCGCGACTAGCAAGAGCCTGCTCACGGCAAGCTCGACGCATCGCTACCCAAGAAAATAGGCCCACGCCGACTTGAAGCGCAAGCAAGGCCGACAAAGCGCCAATTACAAGGTAAGCTGCAGGGATGCTAATTTCGACCATGGCTCTAAGCAAGTTCTGAACGTACAGAAGTCCATCTATAAAGATGCTGCCAGCTTGCCGAATGGCTCAGGCTTAGAACCAGATTTTCGCTGCTTGTAGCGGCAGACCCTAGTCTCCTGCTAGCGATTGGCGGAATGCAGCAAGGCCACTAAGTATGCGATTATTATAGATTTTTTAAGGCTTCGAACTCTTTAAGCGGCGCCTCGTAACCCGGGCGACGCTTTGGCTCAGCTAGTACCCTTACTTCGGCCGGTGAACACCAGCGCCAAGACATGAACTCCTGTTCATGCTGAGTAAGCGATATATCTTTGTCAGTACCTTCAAATCTGACAATCCAAAAAGTCTGAGACTGACCGCGCCACTTCCCCCGTGCATAGCCAGGTGGATCTTGAAATTCATACGAGTGGGTTGCATCGCAGCGCTTAATTATACTTAACTTGTCCCTCCCGATTCCAATTTCCTCCCAAAGTTCACGATAGACACTCTCTTCTAGCGCTACCTTTAGATCAACTCCGCCTTGTGGAAACTGCCACACGCCGGGCTCGCCGAAACGCTCGCCCAAAAAGAGCTTGTGGTCACAGTTATAAACCAGCATACAAACGTTGGGGCGTAGCGGTAACTTCTCCATGCGTCAAGAATAGCATGCAAACTGAAGCCTGTCACAATAGACAGTCTTTGCTATATACCTCTCCGGCCCTTATCAGATTACAGATCTGCGATTTCATACTAATATATCCCGATGTTTCCTCTGATAGGGTGAAGTCCATCTCGCTACCACGCAGTAAAATATCTCGTAATTCTTGGCCGACTTCCAGCATCTCAGAGACTAACAGCGACCCATTGAATCCTGAATAGTCGCAAGCAGCACAACCCACTGGTCGGTAAATTTCGTTCCCGAACTCGCGGGACTCAAGAAAGTCAACCACTTTGCACTTCGAACAGAGTCTACGCAGCAGCCGTTGACACATTAGCAAACTCACACTCTGCGCCACACTCAATGTATCAATGTTCAGGACCTTGAGCCGAGAAATAATCTCGATCACACTACGCGCATGAACCGTGGCAAGCACAAGGTGTCCGGTTAGGCTTGCATGCAACGCGATCTGCGCACTGTTCGCGTCGCGAATTTCGCCCAGCATAATTACATCTGGGTCCTGTCGTAAAATGGCTTTCAAACATTCGCTGTAGGTTAGACCAATCGCTGGATCAATACTGGTCTGCGAAACGCCATCCACAGGTACTTCAACCGGGTCTTCTACCGAAGCTATTTGGAGACCTCTCTTTTGTAGGTTTCGCAGAGCCGCGTATAAGGTAGTGGTCTTACCGCTGCCGGTACTTCCAGCTACAAGAATTGCTCCTTCAGCTTGAGTAAGATGCTTCTGCAGCATCTCCTGAGCGGCGGGACAAAGGCCTAAATCCTGCAATTCAAGATGGCTTCCGTTGTTCATAATTCGTAGCACAGCTTTTTCCCCGTGCACGGTAGGCAGGGTACTCACCCTTATATGCAAGCGTCGTTGCCCAACATTGACACCAAATGAGCCATCCTGTGGCAAACGCCGCTGAGTTGTATCCAGCGAAGCGAGGACTTTGATGCGACTAATTAATTGCTCGTGTTGCTTTAGGTCGGCCACCGCAGCGTCGTGATCAAGTAACTCTCCATTAACACGCAATCTGACAAAACTTCCATCGTGTCGAGGAGAGATATGAATATCGCTTGCTTCCTGGGCGATGGCATAGTCAATTAGCACGGCAAGAAATTTGGCGCTGTCACTTGTGGCCGCTCGCAGATCCAGCCCGCTAGTCGATTCACGATTTTTAGCTTGGGCTCGCAAAGTAGCAATATGCGAACACAATGCAGATGACTCGCGATGATATGAAATGAAGATTGCCTCATGTAGAATGTCGGCATCAACTTCAACTACCCGCACTGGATATCCACAGGCAAAGCGCAAAGCCGCTGCTAGATCCGGAGACGCCCCCACCGCAGCAGCCACACACAGATGCACTCCATCATATAGCGAGCTTAGCCCCAATGGCAGAACTTGCCACTGCTCTGCAGTCTGATACGGTATCAACTTTCGAGCGTCCGAGTGCGAGCATAGGCTAAGCGATTTTGCTCGTCCCGCAAGTGTCTTAGGACCAGGGCCGCTGGGAGTGCTTTGTCGTTCTGCTAAACTTATTCCAGAGTCATTCTCTGATGAACTATACTGACAGCCATAGGTCTTGTCCCAAAACTTTTCCATGATCTCAGGCCGCTATCCCCAGGAGGGACAACAAACAGCACTCACACTGGCAAAAGCAGAGAAGCCGCATCTTCCGAAGGCTCTCAACTAAGTAGAGTCTTTCGACATTATTTATTGCGACCGCTATAGACATCGCACCCACCACCTCTACTGTAAGCCTCTCGCCCGTGTGGCATTGGTTGCCTGCAAATCATCCACTAGCATAGCATGATGCCTGCATGAGCAATCATTTGCTCGCCACCTTTAACCCCGGCAAAATAGAGCAAGAACAGAAAGTTCACTTTGGGCATTTCTATCCTTGAACGCCCCAAGCAGTAACTAACAGTTACAACACACAAGAACTAATCGAAAAAAGAACGGCGGTGTTGCAGACTTAAAGTCAAAAACAAATTATCGAACTCTGCGCATGAGCTCTTTTTTAATGTGTCATTTACTATTTGTTGCCTGGCTTCCCGCTGGTCTGCATTATAGCGAGTGATTACTACAACAAAGAATTTCGCTACGGATTTATGTCACTCGCTATAATTGCTGGTGAAGAGAAGAAAGCGAATCAGCCGCAGCGAAATCCAAAAAGTCTGTAAATCTTACACTGCAAGTCGATAACGGCCTGAACTATAGCCCGAAAAATTTTTAGAATGCGTCCAATAATATCGTCAGTTAGGCCTGCAGATTGAAAGTCATAGCGATGCTGATCGAATTGAAATGGCGACTGGCAACTTGCAGAGTTAATTTCAGCTGCTGCTGATTGGGATAAAAGACACACCGTCAAGGCAACTAGGCAGATACACGTAAAAAGTAGCGTTGTCCGATGTTGACTAAGCTTCAAGGTGGCCTCCCTTTGCAGTCCCCTTATATGTTATGTGGAACTCAGAAAAATCCGCAACATCCCCAAGCCTCCGATAAGACAGGAGGTTTAAGCTGCAAGGGCTGTAGGAGTTGCCCTAAAGCAATAAAGCCCGAGTGAATCCAGGTGTGACTATAGCTCAGATAGCGTAGAGCGCATTCCGAAAGTTATTGCCGCGAGCAAAGCGAGCGGTAATAACTTTTAGCGCTCGTCCGCCGGAGGGCAACTAAAGGAATACAGACGCGTCGTGCAGAACTCAGAAATTTTAGCGGTCATGGCTAATTGGAACTTGGAGCGCTTTTAAAAATGCCCTGGAAGGCACTTTTGAATCCAGTTCTAGTGCTAATGCACTCCCAGCAAACGATCCACTGCTTGAATTCTTGAAAGCCCGTCATGCGCAACCTGCCATGCTGGCTCATATGTACTGGTTGAGTCCACAGCCTTTTGTAGAGAATCCCTGTCGCGCCCGTAACTGTTTCTATCCACATTATCTGCAGCAACAGCGAAATCAGTCAAAAGAGTAAGCGTATCATTTTCAAAAGTACAAAACCCATCTGCAATCGCAAGGCGCTTGGTTTCACTTGATCCGGCTGGCGAATACTGAAACACACCAGCACCTAACAAGCCGGCGTATTTGGCATGTTGTGGTAAAATACCAATTTCACCGTTCAGTGAAGGCAAGGTTACTGACGTAACCTTGTCCTCCAACAGCAAACCTGCCGGCGTAAAGATCTTAAGGCTGAATACATCGCTGCTCATATCAAGCCATTGACTCCAGATTAAGCGGCCTTAGCAAACTCAGCGGCCAAACGATCGGCCTTAGCAATTGCCTCTTCCATGGTTCCAACCATGTAGAAAGCCTGTTCAGGGAGATGATCCAAATTACCGCTTACCAATTCCTTAAAGCCACGAATGGTATCTTCCAACTTCACATAGCAACCCTTTGTGCCTGTAAAGGTCTCAGCTACATGGAAAGGCTGAGAGAGGAAGCGCTCAATTTTACGTGCGCGTGCAACAACGAGCTTGTCATCTTCTGAGAGCTCATCCATACCAAGAATTGCGATGATATCCTGCAATTCCTTGTAGCGTTGCAATGTCTGCTGGACAGATCGTGCTACCTGATAGTGCTCGTCACCAAGAACGCCAGGCTCAAGAATCGTAGAAGTTGAACCCAAAGGATCAACCGCTGGGTAAATTCCCTTCTCGGCGATCTGACGCGACAACACGATGGTTGCATCAAGGTGCGCGAAAGTAGTTGCTGGAGCTGGGTCGGTCAAGTCATCGGCTGGAACGTATACTGCCTGCACCGATGTTACAGAGCCCTTATTAGTCGAAGTGATTCGCTCTTGGAGCTGCCCCATGTCTGTAGCCAACGTTGGTTGGTAACCTACAGCTGATGGCAAACGTCCTAACAACGATGATACTTCCGAACCAGCCTGCAAGAAGCGGAAGATGTTATCAACGAAGAGCAGCACGTCGCGCCCCTCTTCATCTCGGAAGTACTCAGCTGCTGTAAGAGCTGACAAACCAACGCGGAAACGCGCGCCTGGTGGCTCATTCATCTGTCCGTACACAAGACAGGCCTTATCCAATACGCCTGACTGCTTCATTTCGTGCCAAAGGTCATTACCTTCACGAGTACGCTCACCAACGCCACCGAACACTGAGTAACCACCGTGTGCCTTGGCGATATTGTTAATAAGTTCCATGATCACGACGGTTTTGCCTACGCCGGCACCACCGAAAAGCCCAATCTTACCGCCCTTCAAGAATGGAGCGAGCAAATCGATAACCTTAATTCCAGTCTCGAGAAGCTCCTTTGATGTTGATTGGTCTTCAAAGCTTGGGGTTGGGCGGTGAATCGACCAACGTGTATCGGTATCGATAGGCCCCATCTCATCGACTGGACGGCCGATAACGTCCATGATGCGACCAAGTGTCTTGGCACCAACAGGGATAGAAATCGGAGCGCCTGTATCAACAACTTCCTGCCCACGCACTAAACCTTCGGAAGAATCCATTGCGACGCAACGGACCATATTGTCTCCAAGATGCTGAGCAACTTCGAGAACGAGGTTATTTGGTTTGTCGTCAATGGTTGGGTTAGTCACCAGGAGAGCGTCATAAATCGACGGAATCCCCGATTCTTTTGGGAATTCAACGTCAATAACCGCGCCCAATACTTGCGCTATCTTTCCCTTTCTTCCTACTCCGTTCTTTGAAGTACTCATGTCTCTTACCCTTTCTCAAAAAATCAATTTTTATCAGTTTTGTGCTTCCGCACCGCCGATAATGTCCAAAAGCTCGGCTGTAATGCCGCTCTGGCGCAGTCTGTTAAAGGTCAAATTAAGTTTATGTATTAGCTCCTTGGCATTTCTTGTCGCTGCATCCATCGCGGTCATACGGCTGCCATGTTCACTAGCCTTGGTATCTAAACAACCTTGGCGTAACTGTGAACGTACAAGACGCGGAACAAGAGCTGAAAACACTGCAATGGCCGATGGCTCGAACAATGTCTGGCCAGCGCTGGCAGCCTGCGTGCCCGCCCCACCCAGAGCCGCAAGTGCCGTTGGATCGACCGGCAATAGCTTCTCTACTACTGGAGTTGAGGAGAGCGCTGACTTAAACTTTGTATATATAAGGTAGACCTCGTCATAGCCTGCTGTGAGGAATCCATTTTCTGCCTCGCGGCAAACTTCCTCGACTGGCCACAAATTAGCGTCCTCAGACAAAGCTTCGTAACTCTTGATGTATTCGCGTCGTACTCGTCGGTAGTACTCTGCTGGCTTCTTCCCAAGAATGATCGTATCGACACTGATACTTGCCGCGGACTTCTCTTTATTGAAGGCCTCAACTTTCTTGTTTAAGTTAGTGTTGTAGCCACCACAAAGACCGCGATTCCCACCAGCCACGATCAAAAGTACTTTCTTTACAGATGGGCGCGTCTCCATCAGAGGATGCTTAAGATCTGCACCGCCCATTTCGCCGCCAATCTTGGCCAACAACCCATACAAAGCGTCGGTATATTGCCTGGATTTTGATACCGCATCCTGGGCTTTCTTCAGCTTCGCAGCCGAGACAAGTTTCATGGCATACGTAATCTTACGTGTGTTAGCCACTGACTTGCGGCGACGATCGATTTCCTTCAATCCTGCCATGGTTCAGCTCGTTCCCAATACGCTAGTGAGCAGCATGTTGTGCAGCGGCAGCCTTTGCTCCGCCCTGCGCCTTGCGCGGCCCACTGCCGTTTCCTCCGCCGCGTTGCGCGGCAGCGCCAGCCTGGAACTCTTCCAAGTACTGTGCAATTGCCTTGCTCAACTTCGGCTCGACCTCTTTGTCGATATCCTTCTTCTTCTGGATTTCATCGACCAAAGCGCGATGATTTGAAGCTAGGTATGCCTGTAGTCCCTTCTCAAAGCTACGCACTTCCTTAACCCCAAGCTTATCTGTAAAGCCCTGGTTGACAGCAAAAATTGATATTACTTGCTGCTCAACTGGCATCGGGCTGTACTGATCCTGCTTTAAGATCTCAACTAGACGCTCACCACGAGCGAGCTGTGCGCGAGTTGCTGGATCCAGGTCGGATCCAAATTGCGCAAAGGCTTGCTTTTCGCGGTACTGCGCTAAGTCAAGACGTAGCGTACCTGCCACTTTCTTCATGGCCTTAACCTGAGCGGCACCGCCTACGCGTGAAACCGAAAGGCCAACGTTAACGGCTGGTCGAATACCAGCATTGAACAGGTCGGCTTCCAGGTAAATCTGACCGTCCGTGATTGAAATCACGTTCGTAGGAATGTAGGCAGCCACGTTTCCTTCGAGCGTTTCAATGATCGGAAGAGCCGTCAAAGATCCGGCGCCAAGACCATCGTGCAACTTAGCAGCGCGCTCAAGCAGGCGTGAATGTAGATAGAAAACGTCGCCGGGATACGCTTCACGGCCCGGAGGACGGCGCAACAAGAGTGATACGCTACGATAAGCGACAGCGTGTTTGGAAAGATCGTCAAACACGATTAGTGCATGCTTTCCCTTCTCCATGAAGTATTCACCCATAGCGCAGCCTGTGAACGGCGCCATGAATGACATCGGAGCTGGCTCAGAGGCAGTCGCAGCAACAACGATAGTATGGTCCATCGCTCCATGCTCACGCAGCTTCTCAACCACCTGTGCGACAGAAGAGCGCTTCTGTCCGATAGCTACGTATATGCAGATTACGCCTGTGCCCTTCTGATTAATAATTGTATCGATCGCAACTGTGGTCTTGCCTGTCTTCTTATCACCGATAATTAGCTCACGCTGGCCACGACCAACCGGTGTCATTGAATCAATCGCCTTCAGGCCTGTCTGCATCGGCTCATGCACAGACTTGCGCTTAACAATTCCAGGAGCCTTAATCTCAAGACGACGAGTCTCATTGGTCTTGATCTCGCCTTGGCCATCGATGGCATTACCAAGTGCATCAACTACCCGGCCAACAAGCGCCTCTCCTACAGGAACCTGAGCGATTAACCCTGTGCGTTTAACCGTGTCACCCTCATGAATCATGGCAGTGTCACCCATCACCACCACACCGACGTTATCTTCTTCAAGATTGAGAGCCATACCGCGGATTGAGTGAGGAAACTCTACAAGCTCTCCGGAGGCGACCTTTGCTAGGCCGTGTACGCGCGCAATACCGTCACCAACCGCAATCACGGTGCCAGTCTCACTAAGCTCCTGAGAAGCCGTGAAGTTGCTAATTTTCTGTTTCAGAATGTTGCTGATTTCTTCCGGTTTAATTTCCATGTTGCTCTCTTCCTTACTAAACTGACACTTAACTCAGGAGCAGCCCGCGCACCTTTTCGAGCGAGCCACGTACAGATCCATCCAAAAGCCTATCTCCAGACTTGACGAGCAGGCCGCCCAAAAGAGCGCGGTCTGTGCGCCATTCAATCGAAGCCAGCGAGCCAAATTCTGCCTGAATTTTGTTTTGTATGGCGCTCTGCTCCATAGCAGGGAGTGGGAACGCTGATGTTATCTCAAGCGCTAATAGCTTCTTGAGCTCGTCAACCATTTTGGAAAACGATGTCGCTATTCCAACAATTCCTGACAATCTCCCCTTATCAAGCAAGAGTTGTAGGAAATTGGCGAAGGTTTCATTATTGTCCGCTATACGCAGTCCAATATCACGTAAAGCTGCGGCACGTTGAGCCAGTGGCAATGCTGGATTAATCAAAGCCTCCCTTAGCTCGGTCGATTTCTGCCAAAGCTTGGCAAAAGTGTTCAGCGAGTCGCGCATCTTTTCAACTTGTGCAGGAGCACACAATTCAAAGAGTGCTCGCGCATACCGTCTTGATACTTTTCCTGCTGTCTTGGACACAAATACCCCAACTAATTCAGCTATTGCACTAAAGACCGGACACTTCCCAATGCAGATTCGCGTAGTGCCTTGTCGCTCTCAACCGTTAACTCTTGGGCCAACTTTTGTTCAACTTGACGAATGGCCAACTCAATTAACTCGGCCCGCACTTGCGTTTCGGCTGACTTACGCTCTGCGTTCGCCGAATCCTTGCCCTGTTGCAATATGCGCTGTGCCCTTCGCTCAGCCGAAGCTACAATCTCCTCTGCCTCACGCGCAGCTTCGCGTTCGATATCCTTTCGAAGCGTAGAAATCTCCGCTTGAACTCCAGCCAGCTTACTTTCAGCTGCATGCAAGGCTGCCTTGGCCTCCGCCAACTCGCGGCCAGAAGCCTCCACTGCCATTCGAATAACATCCCGACGGGTTGCCCAGGCGGTCGCAATCGGACGACGTATTATGTAGGCGACTAAGCCCACGAAAATAGCAAAATTAAGCCATAGCCATTTCAGGTCGAAAATTGACGGTGTATGTTCACCATGTTCAGAGGCAAAAGCAGCAACTGGATCTATTCCAAATATCAGGACGAGCGCGAGTAAGGCAGGCGAAATCAAATTTTTCACTTTTGTCCTTGAAACTTTTACTCTTCTAGCGTTCATCCTTCCTCTTCTCCCAGCATCTACTGGCGCGTTGACGTGGTGGAGTTAACTTTAGTAATCGGATTCTTTACTCGTGCGATAATTAAATCTGCCAATGTCTGCACTTGCGAGAGAGACTTCGTCTTGATTGACTCACGCTGATTGGCAATTTGCCAGCGCACCGAACGTACGTCTTCCTGCGCCTGCCCTTCAGCTTTTTCGATAACCTGCGCCGCCTGGGCCTTAGCGTTATCGACCACAGCTAGTTTTCCTTGCATAGCTGCGATACGGGCATTTAATAATTGCTGCTCATACTGCTGAGTCACCGCTTCTGCTTTTTGTCGATCACTTTGCGCTCCTTCGGTTGCGCCAACTGTGGCGCGCTCACGGGCCTCGATCAGCCGAATGTAGGGATTAAAAAGAACTTGCGCCAACGTGCGCCAAAGAATGACGAATAAAACGGCACTCACTAAAATCATGAGCGCATCCAGGGGCACTAAGTCGAAATTTTTAAGTAAACTTTCCATCTCGTGTCCGCTATTTGTATCGCCTAAAAAATCTTACCTTCCTTACACCAACCACCCCGAGCTTCACCCTCGTGCCGAGCTCTTCAAGACGCTCGCCTAGCAAAATCGAGGTTTACGCTGAAGCTACAGCTGACTTTGTAGCCCCTTTCGATGTGTCAGAGCTTGAAGCGGCTCCTGTTGCCATGCTGCACTTACCCTCGAACAGCACGCCCTCCTCTATTACTAGATTTGGACTGGAGATATTTCCGATTACTCGTGCAGGCTTCTTCAATGTCAGACGCTTGCTAGCAATGATGTCGCCATTAACTGTTCCGCGTACAATGATTTCAGTTCCAAGAACTTTGCCGTTAACTACGGCTGCGTCACTTACAGTTAATAGCTCACGTGCGTTGATCTCACCCTCAACCTGGCAGTCAATTTCAGCTGAGCCAGAAAAGTTGAGTGTTCCAACAACCTTCGTCCCCTTGCCTAAGAAAGCATCAGCACGGCCGCTGGCGCTAGTAGACCCGCCCGGGACGGTTTGCAAAACTGGTTGGCCGCCGATTTTTTCGGCTTCTTTTGCATCTTCTCTAAGTTTTCCGAATGACATATGAAGCTCCGCGCCAATGGTACACAGATCTATAGTCTATGCTTACCTACACCACCCAATCTGTAAGCAATGTAAGTGTGCAGAAGCAATGCGCTTACCGGCGATAAGGTATCGTTTATTGCGACAAAAAGTCAAACAAGACCGCTCACTTTTTAGCGGCAAATGTGTTCCACGAGACGATCTAGCTCTTGCTCCGAGAAATAATCAATTTCGATCCTTCCGCGACCTGATGGGTGATGTTTTATAAGCACCTTGGTACCTAGAGCTGTGCGCATCTTGTCGACTACTTCTGGAAACGGATTTAACTGTTCGCTGTCAGAGTCATTAGTCTTCGATTTACGCTTATCCTTGGCAGCATCTAGCACTATGACCCTTGAAACGATCGCCTCAAGGGCTCTCACCGACAGAGCCTCGGCAATCACTTTCTTGCAAAGGCTGATCTGGGCCGCAGGTTCCTTAATGGTAAGGATCGCCTTGGCGTGCCCCAAGCTGATTTCTCCACGCTTAAGGGAGTCTAAAACAGCTTCTGGGAGCTTTAGAACTCGCACGATGTTGGCCACACTAGCCCTTTCCTTGCCTACTCTTTCAGCGAGCTCCTGCTGCGACAGGCCAAACTCCTCTATCAAGCGTTGATAGGCCCTCGCCTCTTCAACTGGGTTTAGATTGGAGCGCTGAACATTCTCAACCAAAGCAATTTCGAGACTCTCTCGATCGCTGATATGTTTAACTATTACGGGAACTTGAGATAGTTGAGCAAGCTTCGCGGCCCTCCACCTGCGCTCCCCAGCTACGATTTCAAACTTGCCTAGCGTATGCGCTTGCCCAGGTCTAACTAGAATCGGCTGCAGGACACCTAGTTTCTTGATTGAGTCAGATAGCTCGGTCAACTCCTGCTGCAAGAATTCCTGTCTTGGCTGCCCAGGATTCGGCACCACCATCTCAATCGACACATACTCCACAGCACCTGGAAGCGCTGACGGTTCCTGCCTAGCTGCAGATGTAGATTCGGCCTTAATTGCAACGGCGTTACTACCAGCAAAACCAGCCATGCTCTCCTTTTCCTGAGACGGCGTTACAGGAACAGGGGTTGAAATTAGAGCACTCAAGCCCCTACCCAATACGTTTCGACCAGATTTCATTATATTCCCCTAGCCTAATTTAACCTATTAATATCATTAATATTTTACTGTTCTACGTGGAACAAATTAGCCATTAGCCACTACCATTTCAACCGCTGTCATGCAACGAGCATCTATCTCTCGAGCCAAAGACTTATAAGCTACGGCCCCAGCGGAGTCCTTGTCATACACGCAGATTGGAACTCCATGGCTTGGGCACTCTGAAAGTTTAATATTTCGCGGAATGCGAGTGCTAAACATTTTATCCGCAAAAAACTTCCTCGCCTCTGCCTCAACCTGATTAGATAAGTTTGTTCTTGCATCAAACATTGTCATAAAAACGCCCAAAACCTCTAGGCCTGGATTGAAGGTGTGCTGAACAAACTCCACGGTCTTCATTAAAGAAGATAAGCCCTCAAGTGCGTAATATTCGGCCTGCAATGGAATTAGTATGCTATCGGCGGCACCTAGTGCGTTTAGAGTTAAAAGCCCAGAAGAGGGTGGGCAATCGATAATCACATAGTCAAATGTGACCTTAAGTAAGTTAAGCTCTGATTTTAGGATTAATTCTCGCCCAGGAGCTCTGCCCACCTCAACCTCTATACTGACGAGGTCCGGAGAAGCAGGCGCGATCGAGAGTAGGGGAATTTGGGTCGGACGGATAATATTAGAAAGAGAGACTTTCCCAAGAAATACGTCGTATAAATCCTCCGCGTCTTCAGGGGACAAGGAGACGCCTAATCCACTTGTGGCGCTACCCTGAGGGTCAAAATCAACCAACAGCACCCTGCGACCAGCCATCGCAAGCTCAGCAGCGATGCTAACTGAGCTTGTAGTCTTACCAACGCCACCTTTTTGATTCGCGATCGCCAATACCTTTCCCATCGAGAACTAGGTATCACGTTGTGCAAAGCAACTTCAACTAATTTATACTAACGAGCGCATCGAAGTAGCGCATAGGCTAGGGGACTGGAGAGATATGCCTTTTAGGAGTTCCACGTGGAACAGAGAGGGGCTCAAAATCGACACATGCTGTTCTATTCTTCGCAAAATGCCGCCCCTGACGGCAGGCGAAACGATGGAGAATGTGCCCATACAGCCTAGCAGACAAAATTTAAAACTCGAGCAGGAACTGCGCTCCAATAACATGCCTAGTCTTTTGCCACACGCTGCACGATATCAGACACACTCTGAAGAGTTGCGTCTAGCTGCGCTTCGGAGTGGCAGGCGCGAATGACAAATCTTGCCATGCATGTCTCATTAAAGGCTGTCGGCTGAGAAAGAAGATCGCAAAGACTTCCTCGCTGGAAGAGAGCATCGCAAAACGACCGGGCTAGCGAGCGCCTTTCAAAGGCAATAGAAACAATTTGCGAGCTCGTATCAGAAACGTTCAGCCCTGTCTTTCGCAGATTATTAGAAAAATAGCTCGCGAGGCCTAGGAGCCGTGCCCGTAATTGAATGCTGAGTTCGCAAGCATCAAGCGCAACCTCAAGAGCAGCACAGAGGGCGGGGCAGGGCGCTGCTTCAGACTGAAACGTCCTACTACGAGACACAAGAAAATCCGTAGAAATCTGGCTTCCAGAGACGTAAGTCCCAGAGCTTGCTAGCCCAAAGCAGCAGTCGACTATAATACCAATTAACTCCTCACCAAACTGAAAGCCCTCGGATACACCGGCCCCGCGAGCACCAAGAGCACCAACGGCAAATGACTCATCAAGGATAACGCCCGCGGAATGCCTGCGTGCAATTGCCATGATTTCGGGTAGGCCTACTTGAGCCCCAGTGGAAGGAGAGAGAGTCTCAATCACCAGTAGACGGCGTCGCTTACCTGCGCAGCTCTCTAGGGCGACATCAAGCGTGTCAGGATCGCTAGATCTAAAGTAGTGCACAGACGCGTTCGAGAGGTAAGCCGCATCTGAGCAGGGCAGCGAAGTGTGCTCATCGCAAACAAGAGCATCTCGCTCAGATAAAACTGAGGTTGCTAATGACAAGATGGCCTGATTTCTTGAACTAAACGAGATGGCTGATTGCTGCCCCAGGAATTTGGCGATCTGCCCCTCAGCCCGCTTGTGAAAAATGGTACTACCGCCAAAGAGCCGCGAGGAGCCAGCGCTAACTCCAAGTTCCGCTAACCCTAGTTGAGCAGCGCGAACAACGCGTGGATTTCTGGACAAGCCTAGATAGTCCCAAGATGAAAAGTCGACGACCCTTTTCCCTCGCACTTCGATGCAGCCGTCCTCAAAGCGCTCGGCTGTAGGCAGCTCGCGCTGAGGCGTAACAGCCTGATATTGCTCACTTTCCAGTCGAAGATCGCGCAGCATTCTAGCCCCAAATTGGATTATCAGCTCGCTACGCCCTATTGGGGCGAGCTTATAGATATCCAATGACTTAGATGCTTAAAACGATAGGTCTTCTACAGGAAAGTACTCTTATTACTTCAACGGAATATCTCCGCCCGCTGGTAGCTGGGTGAAGCGCTCAATGTATGGCGCCCCTCGGCATGCGAATCTTGCAGCTACAGCTTGACCTTTGCCTCTGACATGGTTATATGCATAATACATACATTTGCTTGATGGATACACATATGTTGCCAGAGCCAGAAAAAATAAGACAATCACTCCGCGAAATCGTGCGCGAATGGGGACTAATGCACACACATCCGTGCGTATCCGGAGTAACGCTAGCGCAGGGCCATGCCTTGATTGAGCTACAAAATGGTGGGGAGTTAACAATTGCGCAGCTCGCCTCGCGACTACAGCTAGATCACTCTTCAGCTAGTCGCCTAGCCAGCAGACTTGTCGCGAGCAAGCTCGCGCAAAGCAAGGCTGACAACGTGGATGGCAGGCAACGTGTTTTAACGCTCACGGCAAAGGGCAGGGAGACGGTATCCGAATTGCACAATATCTCCAATCAACGCGTGCTCAATGCTCTGAATGTGCTCCCTCAACAAGAGCGCGCCTTAGTAGATCAGGGTCTAGCAATTTATGCCAGGGCATTGAGACGAGTAAGACAACAGGAAGGGCATAAGCTTCGCCCAATTCGGAAAAGTGACGATCAGGCTGTCGCGCGCATAATTCGCACAGTCATGCCGGAGTTCGGAGCTAACGGACCAGGCTTTGCCATAAATGATCCAGAAGTAGATTACATGAGCCGTGCATACAGCTCCAAAGGCTGCGCCTATTTCGTGCTTGAGAAAGATAAGACTATTCTCGGCGGTGGCGGGCTCGCGCCGCTACAAGGTGGCCAGGCCGACACATGCGAGCTTCGAAAAATGTATCTTCTACCGGAGGCACGTGGCCTTGGTATGGGGGAGCAGCTTCTTCAAAAGTGCTTAGATACAGCCAAGCAGCTTGGCTATAAAACATGCTACTTAGAAACAACATCTAAAATGATACAAGCTCAGCAACTTTACCAGAAGCTAGGGTTTAAGCCTCTTCAGGCTCCGCTTGGCGCCACTGGTCACTGCGCTTGCGATAGATGGTACTCTAAGGAGCTTTAAGATCCACGCATCAATTATAGCAGTCGCAAGAAATAAGGCCCAAATACTTTGCTGATTCGAGACCCTTCGGAAAAGGGGACTTTAGCTAGTCTGCCTTAGCGAAGCATAAGCGGCTCGAAGTGCGAACAAAGCTAGGCAATACGCATCATTCTGTTACGCGCATATACTTGAACTGCAGCATGCTAAAATCTTATATAAATTGGCGCAACGCCGAACATTACTCGACTTCCGAGGAAGTCTTGCCTGTCTTTCCACTCACATTCTGTAGCAAGCAACTCTCAATCACAGCATCCAAGTCGCCGTTCAAAACAGCATCGATAGCAGATGTTTCATAGTCGCTACGCAAATCCTTAACTAATTGGTAGGGCTGCATAACATACGAGCGGATCTGGCTACCCCATTCAATCTTGCGACGATCTCCCTTGAGGGCATCAATTTTTTGATCCTGGGCTGCCTTTTGCAGCTCATACAACTTAGCGCGCAAAGTTTTCATCGCGCGCTCTTTATTCTTATGCTGCGAGCGTTCATTTTGGCAGGCTACCACTATGCCTGTGGGCATATGCGTTAATCTCACCGCAGAGTCAGTCTTGTTTACATGCTGTCCGCCCTTACCACCAGCACGGTAGGTATCAACTTTGAGATCCTTCTCATCTATCTGCACATCTATATCTTCTTCGATATCAGGGGTAACCGTAACGGCCGCAAAAGATGTGTGGCGACGCGCATTGGAATCAAATGGCGAGATCCGAACAAGGCGGTGCACTCCCTGCTCGTTACGCAGATAGCCGTAAGCAAAATCCCCCTCAATTAAGATTGAGGCGCTTTTAATCCCAGCACCCTCACCAGGTTGATAATCTAATTCTTGCACGCCAAAGCCTTTTTTTTCTGCCCAGCGTATATACATGCGCAGTAGCATCTCAGCCCAATCCTGAGCCTCAGTACCTCCCGCACCGCTATTAAGTTCAACGATGGCATGAGAGCGATCGAACTCCCCGCACATTTTGCATTGGAACTCTTCCTTGCCAAGCGCTAACTCAAGCGCGGCTAAGGTCTGCTGACACTCCCTCACCAGCTCTGCGTCCTTTGATTCGATA
Source organism: Oligoflexia bacterium (assembly GCA_019694465.1). Taxonomy (GTDB): domain Bacteria; phylum Bdellovibrionota_C; class UBA2361; order UBA2361; family JAFLCA01; genus JAIBBV01. The sequence goes on along the minus strand of JAIBBV010000002.1, from coordinate 43,894 downwards.
GCCAGATCGATAGTGGCTTCGGCGTCCCCGAATAGCTTATCAAGGCGCTGGTAACGCTCAACCGCACTGGCGCAATTCGAGCGCTCGCGCAGGACGCCCCGAGCTTTATCGGCGCTATCCCAAAATCCAGGCGCTGCGGCCTGCTCTTCTAGTTCCTGAAGTCGAAGACGGGCATTGTCGATGTCAAAGAAACCCCCTCAGCGCAGTAACGCGCTCGCGTAAACCTGTGAGGGAAGCCCGTGCCGCATTAAGATCGAAAAAATCAGCCATGTCTATCAGCATAGCCTGCCACAATACTTAAAAAAAGTGGCTTTGCTAGCTTTAGCGAGGCACGGAACAAGCGCCCGCTTTAGGGTGATACTCTTGAGAACTTGCCATCTACTACCTTGAACATACTGGGCACTCTGGGAGAGGATCCGACAGATGAAAAGGCAATCCGCCCTGTCGCTCCTTCAAAGTCTTTTAACTTGTAAAGCTCCTCCTTCATCAAATCCGAGGAGGCAGCTTTTTTAAAGGCCTCAGCTAGAACGCGTATACCATCGTAACCCCAGGCAGTAAGAAGTATTTGCTGACACTCCCGTCCAAAATACTCTCGATAACTGTCCAACATAGCCCTAGTTGCAGAATACATTGGGTCAGCAGTCATAGACTGAAAGACGCCTTCGAAAAGCGCGCTGGCAGCTACCAGATTGTCTTCCGTAATGATGTCGGTTGAAACTACGGGCTGCTCGAACTTGGCCTGTCTCCATTGTTTGTAAAATGCCATCATCTGCGCATCGATTGGCGCGTATGCCAGGTCAAAGTTTACTTTCTTTATGCGCTGCAGTGATGTTCGAAAGTCAATCTCATCCGGGTTGAATGAAACTTCATCTACGATCGAGCCTCCGAGGCCACGAAAGGCGTCTGAGAAACTGCGACTAACAGCGAGCGAAAAACTGGTATTACTGCTAAGTACAACTGCCCGCTGCGCCTTTAGCTGTTCCTTGCTAAAGCGAGCCACTGTTTGGCCTGACAACTCGGCCGATGGACCAATTGAGAAAATATAGTCACCCAAATCATCGATTTGCTTTCCCGCATCCCATAGTACCACCGCTGGAATCTTGGCCTTCTCGAAAACTGGCCCGGCGCTTTCTATCTCTGTCAACGTTGACACGATTGCTGCGACCACTTTGTCCTGAAACACAAGCTTCTTGGCACCGCTATGGGCTTGTTGTGGTTTATACTCTGTGTCCTCGAAGACAACTTTAAGAACCACGTTAGGCAGCTCACGTCGTTCATTGATCTCATGTGCCGCAAGCTCAGCCCCCTCACGAAAGGCGACACCATAAGTTGCAAACTCGCCTGTTAGATGCAGTAGGGCACCAAAGCGAACTTCCTCAGGGGCTGCCTGCGCTGCGCCTGGTAGGCCGGTAACTAGGACAATCAATATCAAGAGTCGATTAACTATACTAAGAAGTGATTGCATAAATACTGGAGTACTTGTTTAGCTCCTACCTAGAAACATGCGCCTACTAAATCCAAGAGAGTGGCCCTAGAAGTGGTTTCATATTGGTATTAATAAAACTACTTCTAGAGCAGCCAGGGATGCCCGCTCCCAAGCCAAGCAGCATAACTAACTTGAACTCTTCATTTTTTGTTTTAGGCCATTAAGTCCAGCGTCGCCCCAATCGTACATAGCCCGGGTAAACGCACGCTGCTTCTCTCTATGCAGATTTTCTACTACAGTGACAACATGAATCGCGAGCAATTTTTCACCGAACTAAAGTCACTACAAGCAAAGTTTGATGCCTTAGCACCTGAACTGGAACTGACCGTGCGTGATCCAGAAATGGGCGTCGAGGGTTATGTCGTCGTTTGGACCACGCTTGCAGCAAAAGGCGGACCGTTGGGACGCTGCGGTAAGGGCGGCACCAGAATAACAACTCAAGTTAGTCTCGATGAAGTGAAGATGCTAGCGCGCATAATGGCGCTCAAAAACGCTGCAGCTGGGCTTCCGCTTGGAGGAGCGAAATCCGGTCTTAGGGCCGATCCAGCAGCTCCTGGTTTCGAACAGAAGTATCGCCGCTTTGTATCACTTGTAAAACCTACGCTAGTGGAGAATGGTGGGATTTTTGGTGGTTTTGGTTTTGACATTGGTGGGGCGCCAATTCACGCTGTGTGGGCCTGCGATGAGATGAAATCGACGCGTGGCTTCACAGGCAAACCTGTAGAGATGGGTGGCACCGACTATGACCGCGAAGGAATAGCCGGCTTAGGCGTCTCAGTAGCAGCAGAGACAATGCTAAAGTTTTTGCGCTGCAGCCCGAAGCAAACTAGCTGTGCGATTCAAGGATTGGGGGCGATGGGGGCGGCAGTGTTTCGCTACTTTGGTGAAACTGGTGCAAACATCCGATTCATTTCTGACCCACGCCTAGGCGGGACCTTTGAGCTAACCAGCGCACCTACGGCAGACTTGCGTAAGGCAGTTATCGAGCAAAACTTTGAGCGCACAAAAGCGTTACTAACAGAGATCAAGGCGCACCAACTTGGCCTGGACGAGGTCCTGTACCAAGACGTGAGCTTACTTTTCCCATGCGCTGTGCAGGGAGTTATTAGCGCCGCTAATCAAGCACGCATTAAAGCCAAGTACATCGTAGAGGGTGCAAATAACCCGTGCTCCGAAGAAACTCGCTCAGAGCTCGCCAAACGTGGCGTTACGATAATACCTGACTTCATTGCCAATCCGGGCGGCATTATAGCAGCCTTTGTAGAAATGAATTCGAAGATCTCTCCAGCGGAGAACGCTAAGACTCGCAAGAACGTCGAGGATGCTAAACAGCTAACCCGCGATCGCATCTCCGAGAATGTTTCACGCATAATGCAGTTAGTTAGTGAGCTATCTATAGAGCCGCAACAAGCTGGAAAGTATTTAGCGCTTAAGAACATCTTTAAGAGCTAAGTGGCCCTGGGAACCTAGCTGCTGTACGGGTAGTGGCAACTGTGGTGTGCAAATAGTAGGGGCGCCCGGCTTCGCAGCCCGTGTTGCAATGACGAAGGTATTCATTGCCAGGTAAGATGCATGCCTTTCATTTAAAGGAAGCCCCCTCTTTAAGTAGCCTTCAATCGAGGACTATCTTCCCATCCCTCACGGCTAACCTTTGCATGCTGCGTTTAGCAATTCGATCACTGCCAATTACAAAGCTGCCATTACATCCCTCAATCGTAGCCCCAGTTAACACTTTACTCATCGCAACAGCCTCACCAGCTCTGCTTTCGCGAATTGCATAGTCCAGCATGCGCATGGCATCAAAGGCGCTGTCCGCTCCAAGCTGAGGCTCTCGCCCGAAGCGGGATTTATAGCGAGTAAGGAAGGTGCTTGAGGGAAGTTCAAAATTGTAAAAATTAGCTCCATTCAGCGCCCCCCGAGACTGCACCACACGCGCCCCATCCAAAGTAACAGCAAATAGCTCACCACTGTATCCAAGCTGCCGCAACTGACGAGCTGTTAATGGTATTCTATTAAAATTGGCCAGAAAAACTGCTTCGGGTGGCTGCTGCATTATTTTAATCAAGATCGGCCTCACATCATTCGTATCTGAAGGCGGAGAATCATGCGATCGAATCTGCCCACCAAGTTCAGAGAAACGCGCCGAAAATGCTCTAGCCTGGGCATCTTCCCATGGGTGCTCGCTGCCAATAACGGCTACTGACTGTACTCCCTTCTGAATGGCTAACTCTGCCGTCAAACGACTCCCTACTTCATCAAGACCACGACTATTAAATATTCGCTCGCTTGAATCGGAGAACGCGCGCACCCCCACAGTGGGAGTTACAATTAAGACGCGCTTGTCTCTCTGAATTATAGGTGCCAGCGCCATACCTCCAGGTGTTCCAACTGGCCCAATAAAAAGTTCAACTCCCTGTTGCCGAAGACTTCGAAATGCCTCGATGGCCTTAGCCCCGCTATGCGCCTCTTCTGTATCTTGAACAACGATTTCATAGCGTAGCCCACTACTTCGGTCGCTCTCCTCCGCTGCCAGACGCACGCCCTCTACAATACTATTGCCAAGCGCCATCCACTCATCAGTTAAAGAAGCAAGTACACCGATTCGTATCACTCTTTCTGGGATTGGAGCTGCCGGCTGTGCAGCTACAAAGGCAGCGCTTAGAAATAAAAAAATAACTGCCTCAACTACAGTTGATAAGACCTGCGCTTTAGCCTTCATTGCCACTCCTTACATGCTGCTCCAGGAGAGTAGGGGAAAGCAGTCCTCATTGCTTGCTGAGTATCGTCAGAACACCTGCAAAGCCTTTAAACTAAGAGTATTTACAGTGGGTTAGCTGTCGATGTAGTCTCGACAACATGGAGCTCTCAACTTCCACCTTTGCGCGTCTTGGTCTGACTGAGAATGAGGCACGCGTCTACCTCGCACTAGTAGAACTCGGCATGGCAGGCGCCGCTCTCTTAACACGCCGCTGTGGACTACCACGCACTACTGTCTACTCCGTATTGGATGCCTTAATGCGTATGGGACTGGTAGCTACAGAGCACTCAAAGGGGCGCACGATGTTTTGCGCCAACGGGCCAGAAGCACTCGTAGACATGGTACAGCGCGAGCAGGAACAGCTACGTGAGAAGGCGCGATTTGCCTCCGACCTCGCAGCTCGCATTGAGCCGTATTTTCGTCGCACAAACTTAAATATTCCTAAGATTGAATTCTGGGAGGGCGAGAAGAACGTGCGCAGCATGCTCTTTAGTCGCCTAAGCGCCTGGGAACAAAGCTGCTCGATATCCGATAAGACCTTCTGGGGCTTCCAAGATCATACTTTTGTCGAACACTACCGCAGCTGGCTAGATCATCACTGGTCACGTAAGGATAAAAGCTACCCTGAACTTCAAATAAAAATCTTCTCAAACGAGGCCGAAGTTGAGAAGCGTCTCAAGGGCCGCATCTCAAATAGACAAGTACGTAATATGCCAAGCCTAGGGGAATTTGACACAACCTTTTGGGCCGGTGGCGACTTTGTAGTACTAATATTCTCACGCGAACGCCCGCACTATGCAGCTGAGATCCGGGATGCTCGCCTGGCTGCCAACTTGCGCCTAGTGTTTAAGTTTCTTTGGGATCTAACTAGCCCAGGCAAAGCACAGAGATCATAACTAAATCCGGGATCAAGTAACCGCACAGGGGACAAAAATTGTCGAGCCTCCGAGCTGTTGGGAACCGATATTTCCTCACAGGACTATCTTATCCACCTCCCATTTTCGTGGCCAAGCTCAATTCTGCGAGCTATACTAAAACCAACATGCGTGGCATTAGGGGGGCCTTTTATCGCACTCTTTGCGCGCGACAAGCTGGCGAATCATCGCCATTAGTTGAGATCAGAGCTGTGCAGAATCCGCTACTTATTATTTTAGTTACTAAGGATTGGTATTTTCTTAGTCATCGGCTGCCGCTGGCACGCTCACTTCGACAAGCTGGCTTTCGTGTCGCTGTTGCCGCCCACGACACCGGACGCGCTAAAGAGATCCTAGCGCATGGTTTTGAATTTTATAATGTCGATTTTGACCGCAAGAGCATTAATCCACTTAAGGAACTACTAACCCTGCGGCAGATCTATGGCCTGTATCAAGTATTAAAACCACAAGTAGTACACCACATCGCAATTAAGGGTGCTCTATACGGCGGCCTAGCTGCACGCATGGCCTCTGTTCCCTATGTGTTCAACACTATTGCTGGTCTTGGATATCTCTTTTCACCTAATTCCCTGCTTCCAGGTGTTTTACGCTTGCTTGTATCGCCACTGTTTAAAATCTCTGGCGCGCGTCCAAACTCAAGCTACATTTTCTTCAATCAGGTTGATCGGGAAACTTTCGTTAGGTGCGGATTTACATCTTCGGATAAAAGCTGCGTAGTGCCAGGATCAGGCGTAGACCTTTCAGTTTTTCGTTATCGCAATGAACCTAGCACTAAATTAACATTTGTGTGCGCCTGTCGGCTTTTGGAGGACAAGGGTATACGAGAGCTAATTGAAGCAGCCCGCAAACTTAGAGCAGCAGGCCTAGATTTTCGCCTAATAGTGGCGGGAACACCCGATAGTAGCAATAGGCGCTCGATCGCTGCATCTGAAATCAATGCATGGAAGAGGGAAGGGATAGCTGAATTTCCGGGATTTGTTGACGACATAGCTTCTCTACTCGCTCAATCACATGTGGCAGTACTGCCATCCTATTATCCAGAGGGAATTCCTCTCTTTCTAATCGAAGCAGCCGCTTGCGGCCGAGCTTCAATTACATGCCAGACTCAAGGTTGTTCTGACGTTGTAATTGACGGTGAAACTGGCCTTGTCGTACCTGCGCGAGATGCGGAAGCCCTTGCTCAGGCGATGCGACTCTTGATTGAAGACCCTAATCTTCGCCGGCAAATGGGCCTCAAAGCTCGCCAAAACTGCGAAGCAAACCACTCGATTGAATCAGTAGGGGCAGCCACACTAAGCTTTTATCGAGCAAGGATTGGAAAAGATACAGAAATAATTATACCGGATTTGGCGTCACAACACTCATTGTCGCAGCAGTCTCACTAACTGACTTTCGATAGTCACGATTTGCAAGCCAAGCTTCAAACATTAACACAGGCCACAGGGCATATTGGCGATCGGCTTTGCCAGACAGGTGCAACATCCATTCTTTGCGAACTGTGTCCGGATTAAAGTATCCCTGCTGCTTCAACCTATGCACCGACAGCAGATCCTCAGCCCAATCACGCAATGGGCCACGCAACCATGCATCGAGAGGCACAGCAAATCCCATTTTGGGTCGTTCAAAAAGCTTTCTAGGGCAATACTTAGACAGAATTTGCCGCAAGATCCACTTAGTTTGGCCATTTTTGAACTTTAAGTTAAGTGGCATCTCCCAAGCAGACTGCACTAATCTGTGATCTAGAAATGGCACTCTACATTCTAAACTAACAGCCATTGCAGCTCGATCAACTTTAATCAGGATGTCATCGGGCAAATACAAAAGCTGATCAATAAGCATAGCCAACTGCCGGTTATCCTTAAATGAGGTCCGAAGTCGCGCCTCACTCAAAGGAGTTGGAAAAAGAAAGGCATTATCTACTAACGCTACTCGCTCACTCCACAGCGAAACAAGCTTGCGATAAAGGTCTGTGAAATCTCTACACTCCACTAGCTCAGCCACACGCCGTGCCTTTGTGCCAGGATCTTTAACAGAAGAGCCAAGACCCCCAATCCGAATCATCGCCCCTAGTACACTCCAAACATGGTTGGGGAGCGTCCTCGAAAAACTGTGTAATCCTTTTGTAAGAAACCTTGGCAGAAGCAACGCCAGACGATGCAAATCGTAACTCCAACCATAGCGCAAATAGCCACCAAACAGTTCATCACCAGCATCCCCTGAAAGACTTACGGTGACCTGGCTACATGCTAACTTAGAAACGAGAAAGGTTGGAATTTGTGAACTATCTGCAAAGGGCTCATCGTAAATTGCGGGCAGAAGAGGAATTACGTCGAGACAATCATTTGGAGTCACTGTCATCTCAGTGTGTGTCGTTCCAAAATGACGCGCAATCTTAGCTGCGAATGGTGCTTCATTATATATTTTCTCAGAAAACCCAATCGAGAATGTTCGAACTGGCTGGGCGCTTTGCTGCTGCATCATGGCAACAATGGTGCTTGAATCGACCCCTCCCGATAGAAATGCACCAACAGGCACATCCGCTACCATTTGTAGTCGGACCGCTTCTCTAATTCCCGCTTCGATGTGATCGATCCACTCCTGTTCAGATCGTTGAGAATATTTTTCTGCGCTGTTTGCTATATCAACAAGATCCCAGTACAGACGCGGCGTTGCCCGCACTTCTGCTTTCACTGCATATGGGGAAAACTCCTGTGGTCGGCACGACAACTCCGCCACAGAGAGGCTTAGAATGCTGGCTTGTGGCAACTTATATACATTTTCAAAAATACTGCCAGGACTTGGTACGTACCCGAGCTTAGCTAAAGCCAAGAGCGCTGAGCGATCGATGACATCTTGAAACCGGGGTAGGATCTCTAATGCCTTAAGCTCTGATGCGAAACAAAAGTATCCGTTTTGCCAGGAGTAGTAGAGAGGCTTCTCGCCAAACCTGTCACGAGCAATGTGCAGCACACGCTCACTCTGATCCCAAAGGCCAAAAGCAAACTGTCCAACAAAATTTTCAAGCGCTACCCTCGGACCCCATTGCTCAAAGGCTGCCAGCATTACCTCAGTATCGCTAGTACCACGAAAACTGGCGCCGGACGCTTCAAGTTCCTTGCGCAGACTTTGATAATTGAAAATTTCTCCGTTAAAAGTGAGCATGTAACGCCCGGAGGCGGAGCTCATGGGCTGATGCCCAAGTGGAGAAAGGTCAACGATTGAAAGTCGGCGATGCCCGAAGAATAAGGGGACACTTTGCGAAAGCCACTCTCCATGATCGTCTGGACCACGATGACGTAGTGCCTTAGTCATGTTCTGGCCAAGCTCTGAAAGTCGCTGTGGGCCAATGGTGGTGCTAAATAATCCTGTTATCCCACACATACTTTCCGATCTTTTAATTCGTCTACAGAGCCTACAACCAAACTCTCATACAATCTGACATACTCCTGCGTACAAGCTTGCATAGCGTAGCTCTGTTCTATGCGCGCTCGGGCCGAGCGCGACATCTTGTTTCGCTCCTCGTCGCTAAGCTGAAGAATTCGTACAACTGAATAGGCAATCGCCTCAACATCACCGACACCAACAACCGCCCCACACTCTCGAATTAGTTCGCGACAATCCCCTACATCTGTCGCCACACACGGGATACCGCAAGAGAGTGCCTCTCCTATTACTCTGGGAAAGGACTCTGCCTGTGAAGTTAGAACCATCACATCAAGACTCGCCATCAACCGCGGCATGTCGTCGCGGCGCCCAAGCATTACGACCTTTCCCTCCAAGCCAAGCTTCTTTATTAAGGCGTTCAATTCCGTATTAGACTTATCTAGCCCAGCTCCGCACATTAAAAATCGTGCAGCAGGAAGCAATCTCGAGATTAAAGCTGCAGCCTTCAAAAAAGCAGGATGGTCTTTTACGGGATGGCTTCGCCCAAAAATCCCCACTAGTGGTTGCGTTTGATTCAGCCCCAACTCCGCTCGTACGGTCAGACGCGCGTCAAGGCTTGCTTTGAATTGATCCGTGTCAAAACCGTTGCTAATTACCTGGCCCTTGCGTTTGGAAAAAGCAACCAAGGGTCGGTTAGTATGGATATGCTCAGCGCGATACGAATTATAAATGATGCGCATGGGCACTAGCCTAGATAGCACTCCGGAGATCCAAACCACGATTCGAGTTAATGAAGGTGTAGTGCCAGGAGCAATCAAGCTATTACGTACGTTCCACACCAAACTACTCGCATCGAGGCCAAACGACGCAAGTGTTCCAAAGAAGTTTGCGTGATACATCCAGCACTGCACAATGTCTGGCGCAAATTTTCGCAGTGCCTTTCGTAAATCGCTCAACCCGCGAAAAAAGCTCCCTAGTCCTCCCATCCGCAAGCAATTTAAGGGAATTCCACGAGACTGCAACTCCCGGCCATAGTCTCCCTCATGCTGCAAGCAGATTACTGTGAACTCAAATCTAGTTCTATCTAAGCGGCTAAGTAGTTCCACCAAGGAGCGTTCGGCACCACCAGTGGTTAGACTAGTAATTACAAAAGCTATTCTAATCTTTGAGACAGCTTCAGAAGGCATGTGCCTATCATAGTCAAATAAGATTTCATTGCAAAATGAAGCGGATGGATTCGCCTCCGTCGCAACGCGAGCCAATTAAGTATGCCTACGGCATTTATGTTACGGACTCTAATCGGTCTGGGCACATATTATCCTGATCAGCCTGCCAGGCCGCAATAAAAACATTTGGGCTCAGCACCACTAGGCGATACTTAGTTGTGGTTTCAATAAGCGGAGAGCGGTACAGAACTTGCCTTGAATCCTCTTGTATTGGGCATCCATCAGGCTCACGCGCTATCACATATTGGGCCGCTGTAGCCAAAACCATTTTATCAACCGATTTTTGCTTGGCCAGAAGCGCAAGTTCCTGGTTTCCGACCAAGCCGTTAAGGTCCGACACATTGTAGTCTGGTAAATAAGCAGCCAAAAGAAATGAATCATACATGGTAATGCGCGCACCAACTGGTGCATGTTCGAGAAACCATGAGGATAGCGCAATAAGAGCGCGAGATTCGTCTCTACGACGCGACTTTAGTGAATCGTATACGCCCCAACCAACAGCTAGCGCGGTAGTGAAGACCAGAAAGGCCGCTATGCGAGCGAGCGATGATTTGCCACGTAATGTTGATTCAATCGCCAGAGTAACTAGCGCGCTGACACTTACAAACTGCGGATAGACATGCCAAGGAACATTTAGTTCGCGCATGAAGAGGCAATAGTAGGCGTAATGAGCCAACGCTCCAAGTACGAGTAACAAAATAACTGTTAAAGCCTGCCCCCCCTTAGCTCGATTACGCCAAAGTAATAGAAACAAAACTATAATTAATGTCAGTAGAACTCCGAGAATACTAGAGGCGCCGAGCACGTGGCCACTAAGTCTTGAGAATTCGGCGCCCCAACTTTGCAGAATCGAGAGGCTACGCCCGAAGTCTACCCCATCAAGAGTTTTCACCTGTCCGCTAACTGGCAGAATACTGCCAAATTCTTTCACATTCCAAACTAGATAGGGCAAAACTGGTAAAGCAAAGCCAACTGCGGAATATAGGCTGCGAGGCGTGAATATGAATTTACGACTATCGCGGGATAAAAGGAGAAAAGGCATCAAAAATAATACACTATCCAGACGGGATAAAAATGTGCACGCCAGCAATAGGCCAAGACAAACATGCGCTCGTCGATTAGGGACGGGGGAACTCGCTATAATGAAGTGCACAAGAAGCGCGCTAAAGAAAAGTACTAGCGAGGTTTCAAGTCCGCTGTAGAGAACGAAAGTGCTATAGGGTGAAACAGCTACAAGTACGAGCATTAACGTAGCGCTCAAAACATCACGCGTCATGAGCCAAATCACTCTGGCCCATGCAATAGCCGCAAATATGCCCGACGCAATCCATAAAGCTCGCAGCAGTTGAAATCTATCCAATATAGAGTGGGCGCCATAAAAAACTGGGATGTTCATCCACATCCAAAGTGGATGGTATCCGTTAGTCATGCTGTCTAGGTCAAAGGTCGAGCCGCGTCCTGCAGCAATATTAAAGGCGACCCTGGCGTAGGCCATGGCATCGCCTACTGCAAAACGCGCTAGGTACTCCTGAGCGGGAAAAGATAATAGATAAGTGGCATGCAGAGCGCTAAGCAGTACACCAAATGCCACTAACAAACGTTCAGTTCGCATGCCTGTATCCCTGTGAGGAACATAACAAGTACCTTCCAGCCCAATATACGCATGAGCATTCACTCTTGCGCTAGCAAAAACATGCAAAACAAAAACCTAAGCTGCAAAAGCCACTTCTAAGCGTCATGGGCTATTGCTAGACTAAAATGAGCCCAAAGATATTATAAGAGCAGCATGAAGCGATTGTACCTATTTTACCTGTTTGTTTTAGTACAGGTATTACTGTCTATATTTTTTCTTTCTGACCAGAACGATCGCTGGAGCTATTATCTACTTAATGGAATGCAAGTATTAACTACTGTTGGAGCGCTGCTTGGTGAGCTCTTTAGACGTTCCATCTTTACCCAGCGTCGATCAGTCATAGTCAATCTGACTATCCTGTACATCGTATATCATTTGGTGCAGGCAGTTGTTCTACGGCAGCTGCCTGATTACCAAATCGAGTTCAACCTTTTGAAGGGAATTTGGGCGGTAGTAGTTTGGCTCTTCCCAATATTAGCGCTATCTACGGTCGTGCGTAACGAACAAGATATTGCAATTTTCTCGAGTGGTCTGCGCTTTGGCACTGCCATTACCTCGTTCAGTGTGCTGACCTGCTTTTTTGCAAACCAATTTGGCATAGAATTCGGAGAAGTCATGGCCTTTGCTGATGGCAAGATTCGCTTCTTCGGACCCCTCGGCGATCAAGTTTCGTATATTAGCGCCCTGGGACTACTACTAGCACTTTCAGGTAGACGAGTCTCAGAGGTCGCCCTTCATTCATCTGCAATTTTTCTAACCGGCACACGTGGAGTGCTTTCTGTAGTAGCATTTGGCATAATTGCTCTTGCCTTTTTCTCTATACGCTATGGGGGCACAATTAATAGAAGGACCAAGTTTCGCTTACGTATGGGCGGACTTGCTGCTGTAGTGGTGGGGGTAGTTATAGCATTTTCACCTATGGGCGACTTTCTCTTTGAGCGCTTGTTAAATCCAGAGAGATTTGAAATCGGTTTCTCCACTCGCTCAACATCGATGTCTATTGGTATAGATGTATTTTTTGATCATCCCTGGTTCGGAGTAGGCTATTCGGGATTTTCAGATCATGCGCACCGCATCGGCGGCTATCTAGAATTTGCTGCTTTCGATCCTGTATTTCTATCCAATTCTGCTAACCCATACATAGAAGCGGCAGTAAATGGCGGCGTATTTGGCCTGGCGATCTATTTGTTAATTATGTTTCGAGCTTTGCAGTGCGCATTGCGTGCCGCCAAACTATCGAACGGACTTTTGCAGCTCCCAATCCTTGGAATTTCAGCTTGGGTAATTGGAATCATTCTAGGGCTGCACACCGCGATTGTTGTTCAACCGACATCATTGACCTGTCTATACTTTTTTGTGTGCATGTGTTTTGTGGAGCGCACTTACTTTATCATGGAAGACCGGCATTTCATGCACGCACGTCAAGATACTTCCATAAATACTTCCATAAGTAGCGATCCCGCTCCCGTCGCTCCGCTCAGGCGAGTTGTGTCATGACGCACGCACTACATGTAGTACAAATCAGTCGAGATGCTTCTCTTTTGGCGCGCACCACCCATAACGAGGCACTCGCACGTCAGGAGCGTTATGTAAGCCTTTTAGAGAAATTTGCGCCTGGCTCACGCATGCATATTTTAGTTTGTACTCGAATAAGCGAACACGCTTACTTGGCGCACAGCAATTTGACGATTGAGTCTGTATGCGGGTCAAGTCTAGTAAGGACACTTAAACTACTCTTGGGCATATTCCGACTACATCGAAGAACACCAATAGATGTAGTCACAACTCAAACAGTCTTTGACGAGGGAAGCCTAACGGCCATTCTATGCGCTGTGCTGGGGATTCGCTGCGTCGGGCAAATTCACTTCGATCCATTTAGTTTGCGTAATGCACTTGTTGACTTTGGAACATCGCCACTAGCTAAACTGCGCACCGCTTTAGGTCGTATTTGCATGCGGCTCTATTTTTCGATACGTACAGTAGGCGAGGCAACAAGGCGCAGAATTCTCGAAAGTAAGCTGCACTGGCGAGTAACAACAATTCCAATCGCAGTATTTGAGCCTGAATTCCTTCCCCGCCCTAAGATCAACCCGACCCCGACGCTACTTTTTGTGGGACGGCTTGTGCCAATTAAGCGCATCGATCGCTTCTTGCGTATAGCGAAAAAGGTGCTGGAGAAGCTACCGCAAGCGCGCCTAAGGGTAGTGGGAGATGGGCCTGAGCGCCCGAATGCTGAAAAACTAGCGCTTGAATTGGGAATTAAAGACAAGACTAATTTTCTGGGGTATGTGCACCACAACCAATTACCTGCAATCTACCAAGAAGCCAGCGTTTACCTTATGACATCCGACGCAGAAGGCTTTGGACGCACATTAGTTGAGGCCTATAGATGTGGAACTCCAGCAGTTGCATCGAGGCTCCCAGGGATAGAGGATATTATTGACGATGGCAAAACTGGCTACCTAGTTGACCCGGACAACGAGGAGCTGTTTGCACAAAAGGTGTATGAGCTTATGACAAACCAATCACTTGGCTCGCAATTCGCACTACAAGGAGAAGCACTGGTAAAGGAAAAGTTCAATCCAGATCAGCTGTCAGAAAATTGGGTCAAGCAGATCGCTGCTGCTGCGAGGCGCGCACCTGATTGCGTATTGATGCCACGCAATCAGAGTTTGCGGCGCTGGGCTGAGATATCTTTCTCGCCTTACTCGATTATGCGAGCGCTACAGTACAATGTAGTTCGGGGGCTAACGCTGAAGGGACGCACCTTAGATGTAGGTGGAGGCACAAAGAATAGCTATTATCATTTGTTAAATATTGAAGGACAAATTGAATCAATTAATATTGATCCGAAAGTAGCTCCGACCCATTTTGGAGACCTCAACAAACCCATCGCTCTCGCAGATTCGTCCTACGATAATTTTATAAGTCTCAATACCTTTGAACACGTCCAACGCGACGCCTTCGCACTAAAGGAGTGCATTCGCGTGCTTAAGCCCGGTGGCTCATTCCACATAGTGGTACCATTTTTATACCAAGTGCATGGATCGCCCTGTGACTATAACAGGCGCACTCATTTCTGGTGGGTTGAGACCTTAGAAGAGTACGGCATTCCTCGCTCAAATATTCAAATTGAGCCGCTCGTTTGGGATCGCCTATCCACGGGGCTAAGTTTAGCGGCGACTGGGACTTTAGGGAGATTAGCGCGTCCATTTCTATTATTGCCAACAGCTATTCTAGCCTTACTTTTTGAAGGAGCAGGGGAGAGGATGAGAATAAGTAGGAGGGCCATTTCCTACACAAACGCAGCAGTCGGCTACTTTATTTCTGGAAGGAAGCCACTATAGCAAAATGTCGTTAGCAATTTCCAGAAAACAGAACCTAAATCACTGCCGTAGGTGCAGCAGCCCGCAGGGGGCAACCCAAAAATAAAGCGGGCCGGTGCCCACAGCTCTATAGTGGGCTATACTCTGGCATTTGTCGCTTCACCCACATCAGACACAGAATATAAGTAAGAGCGAAACTTAGAGTATATCCAAACGCAAACAATAATGAGTCTACACGTTCTGAAAAGATTTGAACAAGAGCGGGAATTGCATATTGGAAAAGCAATGTCGCAGAGAAAGAAACCAGTGTATAAAAGCGCATCTTTCCACAACTCAGTAGCAGTGGCCACAACCACAGATTGACCCCCAAGGAAAAAATAACGGGAATACTTAGCACCAGCACCATTGAATAGCTGTCCCCAAATCCAGGAGCAAAGAACAGCTTGAGAAAGTCCTTTAGAAATAGGACCTCCCCAAAAATAATTGCAATTCCAATAAACACAGCAGCCTGTAGTAGTCCACGAGAAAACTTCTTGAATTTTTGTGCATTCCCTTCAGCGCTAGCTTTAAGGAAAAGTGGTTGATAAAATTTAACGGCAATTTCATAAATCAAGCTTAAGCTATCGGTAAGCGAACGACCAAACTTATACAGACCAGTGTGATAGTCGTTACACAAAGCACCGACAAGCAGAGTGTCCCCAGCTCGACTAAGTAGCTTAAGGTACCCCAACAAGTTGCTATACAGCAAAACACGATGCTCCCTGAAAACGCGTCTATAATTCTCTGCAAGCGTTCTCAAAGTAATGAAGCGGGTTGTTGAAATACGGAATAAGCGCAGATAAGCAAGGAAATTTACTAGCCCCGATGCTGCGCTAGACAACACTATCGCAGCGCAGTAACTATCCAGTCCCGGCTGTTTGGCTAGCGCAGTACATAGAACTGACACACCCAAGGCAGTCGCAAAAAGTTGATACAGTGCCATCTCTATAACGCGCCCACTTAGCCTCTGCACTGTGGTGAAGTAGCCACAAAAATAATTACAAGCAGTTGCTAAGCTCAGTGCGATTAAAGCCTCCTCATCAATAGGGGTATTTGCAACATAAGGTAGAACTAAGTTGCTCAGAGCTACAGATAGGAGCAACGCTAAGGTCGCAACTAGAAACTGTATCATAGCTCCGATATGCAAGACATTAACTCGCTCCATAGGACTACCCTGGGAGTCAGCAAGGTACAACTTCGCTGTAACGTCATAGATGCGAAAATCCACAAAGCAAAGAACGACAGCACAGACACTAGCAACAAGTCCGACTACGCCAAAATTCTCTACCCCCAACGCACGTGTTACCACAACCGACTGCAAGAGATTAAGCGCCGCGGAAGTAAAAGTTGTGCCAGCTAGCACTACCAAATCCCGGCGGATTAGAAATAACGCCATTAGTGTTCTCCCTGGCAGGACAGGCTAGCGTATTTAGGGGTCTGCGTCTTTAAATACCCAGCGATTGCAGCACTGGCAGCAGGCTTGAAGTGCCCATCGAAGGAGTAGTAAAAGCTAGCCGGATCTGGCGTAAAAAGTTGGGCACTATCTTCAATTTCCAGCCACCCAAAGCGCTCACGCAGAGTCATTAGTGTCGGTCCATCCTGTTTATTTATCAAAGCCTGCATAGGGTGTAGTAACAAAACACGCAGATTGAATCCGTACTGACAAGCAAGATGGCGAAGCTTCTCAAGCTGAATAGCAGTTTCGCTGAGGGCCTCTTCCAATCTGGCCCCTGCAAAATCACGAGACATCTTACTCCGCAAGAGTGGCCCAAAGCGAAACTTTATTAATCGCATCAAGTTAGAGTGAGCAATAAGCCAGTGCTGAACTGTATTCCATGAACAGATAGGGCCAGCCTGCTGTTCGACTTCCCTGACATTAGCCTTAGGATGCAAATGTTCACGCGCGTAATTAACATTGTCTTCAAGGTCATTCCCAGCAAACAAGCGCGCTGTCATCATCATCGGCAAGAAAATGACCTCTCGTGGCCGCCAACCATGCTGATCCAAGAAACGTCGCAGCGCACCTACTTGCAAAGCAGTGCCACTTCCAGGCAGCCCCAAGTTAGCGCAGCTGCCTGGGTGGCCATCACAGTAAATAGCACTAATCGTTTGCTGATCTGAAAGTCCGGTACCAAAAGTGAACGAGTCTCCGATAAAAACCGTCTCAGGCTTTAAGCCTGCATCAGGCCCCCGGTATCCTAATTGAGTAGTGCTAACCATGGCATCAAACTCAGATGAGACTTGCCTAAGTTGCAAGTTTGGCCGGATTACACCAGGCTCAGAAAAAAGAGTCTCTTCCTGTCCCGCTTGATTTAGCAATCTGGCCCCAGGCGATATGGGCATCACGATTCCGGTCAATAAATCAGCTGCCACCAATGAAAATATTAGGCTAAGTAGGGCTAATGTGAGGCGAAGGATGAGGTTCTTCACAACAAGCTCAATTTATTCGAATATGGCTATGAATATACTTAAAGGCGATGAGTTTTGACATTTGTTTATGCTCAAAACCTGAACGGTTTTGCCTGATTTTTAACGTTTAAGTATTTGTTTTCCACGCCGCAACTTGGCACTTGCACATGGTTTCGCGCTAGCATTTATGTCACTAAGCAGCCCACCTCAATCGCTAACAAGCTTCAAGGACAAGACACTCCTATTTATAGCGTTTGATATCGACTCCAACTCACAAGTCCTAGCATGGCAGCAGCGTGTAGGTACTGAACTAGCCCAATACTTTGCCAAAACCATCATAGTTGCAGAAAAAGTAGGCACTCATTCACTCCCGGAGAGTATCACCGTGCTCGCTATGCCGCGAGTCCTCCTAGCTGGCCCCCTTAAGCGTCTAAAGCTTCGCTGGCTGATGCTGCCATGGTTAGCCTACAAACTGCGTAGTCAAAGGATCGATGTAGCATTTTACCATATGTGTTTTGAGTGGGCCTATCGGCTCCTTCCACTTATGCGATGTAAGCAGGCGACTACCGCCATGTGGTACGCGCATGGTGCCGTATCTTGGCGTCTGCGGATAGCAGAGAGATGCGTGGACCGAGTTTTTTCCTCGTCCAAAGAAGGCTTCCGCTTAAAAAGTAAGCGCTTGCAGGTAATCGGTCAGGCCATAGACCTTCGTATTTTTCCTCTTCGCCCCAGCCATCCTAATAACCTGCGAATTGCAGTTGTGGGCCGGATCTCGGAGCGCAAAGGAATTCACATCTGCTTGGAAGCCTTATCAATCTTGCGGAAAACGCATAATATTCCAGCATGTATTGAATTTGTAGGCGCCCCTGTAACTGCAGCTGACAAAGAATATAACTCACTCATCAACGAGCTTGTTCGATCGCTGGCCCTTGAAGATGCCGTTATATTCACGCCACCTCAAACCTTGGACAATATCCATCAGGTATACTGGCGAAGCGCGCTGCACCTTAACCTCTCCTCAACTGGGAGCATGGATAAAGTTGTGCTGGAGTCGCTTGCCTGTGGCTGCCCGGTTCTGACTTCAAATGATGCATATCGAGCAGAGTTGAAGCATTACCCAGATATGGTTTTAGAGCGTACAGACCCGCCCCATGTCGCCGAAAGATTGCGTGCCCTACTTAGCCTACAACGGTTTGCTGAGCCACAGACGTTACGCGCGCTAGTTGAGGGCAAACACGATTTATCCCAAAATGCCCGGCAAATCGTTTCAACACTATCATTGGCATGGGCCGATACGAAGGAATAGTAAGCTCTGCAGATCTATCGTATGCTTTCAGGTGCCATGAAATGCCTTCTTATTACGAATATATTTCCGCCCGCTATTGGCGGACCAGCTACCTTTATAGATTTACTCGCGCACAAGTTAGTCGAACAGGGCCACCAGCCTAGCGTAGTTTGCTCCTGTGAGGGCCAAGTGCCTACTACTTCGAGGCCATTTAGAGTTACACGCGTGGACCTGTCGAGGCGTTATTCATACGAAGTGAAAATGCGCCTGACTCTACTTCGAGAAATTACTAGCCACTCTCGGATCCTTGTTAATGGTCTAGAAGGCTACGCCTTCCCTATACTTCGCCTACTAGGTCGACACCCACTACTAAAGATAGTCGGGGATTCAGTATGGGAACGGGCACGTAATCTAGGGCTGACAAATCTAGATATAGACCAATTCCAACACAGTGATGTCTCCAATGAGCCATACTTGGCTCCTATTGCTCGTGCTAGACGTGCTCAGCTTGCCGCAGCATGGAAAATTGTCACGCCAAGCGAATACCTTAAAGGACTGGTAGTTGGGTGGGGGGTTAATCAAGACAAAGTTGTTGTCATTAACAATGCTGTCGAGGCCCCAACTAAGGAATCATCAATAGCCATTCCCCAAAAGAGCACATCGATTAGAGCAATATTTGTTGGTCGCCTTACAAACTGGAAGGGGTTAGAAACAGTATTGTTAGCGTTGGTAAACTCTCCAAATGTAGAACTTGTAGTGTGCGGAGACGGCTCAGAGTTACCACTCATGTCAGGCCTGGCACGCCAACTGAAAGTGTCTGAACGCGTCAAATTCTTAGGGCGCGTTTCACATCCTGATGTACTGGCGTGGCTTAAATCTTCTGATGTGGCAGTACTGCCGTCACTCTATGAAGGCTTATCTCACACTCTACTGGATGCACTGGCACATGGGCTGCCAGTTATTGCTTCACGTTGCGGCGGAAATCCTGAGCTCGTACGTGATGGTATTTCAGGATTTTTGGTGCCGCCTCAAAATCCTGCCGCCATCTGCGACGCACTAAATACGCTTCGCGACAACCAAACTCTTAGGGTCTCGATGGGACAGGCGGCCCGTGCTGTTAGTAGCAACTATTCGCTGCACAAAATGGTAACAGCCTACGCAGATTTGCTGGCAACATGACGAGCAAGATTTGCCATATTTTATTTCTCCAGGATCGTCCTGGACGGCACGTACTGGGTGGGGCAGAAGCGCACGTTATAGATATGCTGCCTAGGCTACACGCCACAGGCTGTGCGATAGAGTTACTCATCATTGCTTGGTCGCCTGGCTCACGCATAGAGAAAATAGCCAATCAGCTGCAGCAAGAGGGCCTAACGGTGACTGTTATCCACCGTAGCGACTGGAGCACGTACATCGGGAAATTGGGGGCTAGCTTATCTTGCCTCCAGCAAGTGCGTGCGTTTCTACAGCAACGTGCGCAACACGCGATTCACTTTCACCTTGATCATTGGTTTCTTCCACCTTTACTTCTTAGCTTAGCTCCACCTCAGGTCTATTTTACATTCCACAACGATGAGCCAATTTATGGGCGCTGGTGGTTCAAAGTCTGGTTCCACACCACCATGCTGCGCCGCTATAAGATGGCAGCAATCTCTGAGCATGTTAGGCGATACTGTTCTAATTTTTTGCAGTTAAACCCGACAGACGTAGCACTCTTGCCCTATGGTATCTCTGCCCTAGCGTCTGCCGACTTACGGCTTGGCACTAGGAAAGCCTTTGGTCTGCCCGAGACAACCCCAATTGTGGCTTTTGTGGGAAGGTTCGTCCCGCAAAAGAATCTATTTCGATTCTGTGCAGCATTTAAGGAGCTACCTACGCTGCATGCAGCACTTATAGGCGGGGGGCCTCTAGAGGCTGAGTTAAGAGAGTACGTAAAGGCGGAAGGAATCAGTAACGTATCATTTATAGGCCCAATTGATGATGCCCGACGTTATTTTCACTTATTTAACCTAATCTGCCTGCCTTCTATACATGAAGGACTTGGTCTTGTATTGCTCGAGGCTATGGCCGAGGTAGTTCCAGTATGTGGGGCTAGAGCAGGAGCCATCCCTGATATACTTCGTAATGGAGAACTAGGGGCGCTTTTCTCACCCAACTCAGCTGGTGAAATAGCAGCTGGCATTTCTGAGGCCCTAAAGCATCCCGACCTACTTAGGACTCGTGCTGCACACGCGCGGCGAATCCTGGACCGGGACTTCTCCATCGAAAGTGCAGTATCGCATTATGTAAAGTTGTATGCCTTGTATCAGCCAGGTTCAAATCGCGTCGTCACTGCTAACTCCTAGTTACTGCGCGCTGAATATCGCAAATAATTTGTATTGTTCGCCCCAAGCCACTGTGGTTAAACTCATGTTTGTTTGCCGGGTAGTACTATGAACATCCTAATCACAGGCGGCGCAGGGTTTATTGGCTCACACTTGGCAGAGTATCTGCTCAAAATGGGTGAGCATGTCCAAGTTATCGATGACCTTTCCACTGGCAGTTTTGAAAACATTAGTCACCTTAAGCTAAATCGTAACTTTAGCTATCGCATTGCTAGCATTGAGAACGAAGAGCTTCTGGCTGAAATGGTAGATGTAGCCGATGTCATAATCCATCTGGCTGCGGCTGTTGGCGTACGTTTAATTGTAGAAAGTCCTGTTCGCACAATCGAGACAAATATAAGCGGGACAGAAGCCGTTTTACGTGCTGCCGCTAAGAAGAAAAAATTAGTATTCGTAGCCTCTACCTCCGAAGTTTATGGGAAGCGTACTAACGTGCCATTCCACGAGGATGACGATCTCGTCCTTGGGCCAACCTCACGAGGACGCTGGAGTTATGCCTGCTCTAAAGCCATTGACGAGTTTCTAGCCCTGGCCTACTGGAGAGAAAAGAAGTTACCAACAATTGTTGCTCGATTCTTTAACACGGTAGGCCCGCGCCAAACCGGACGTTATGGAATGGTAGTGCCAACTTTTGTACGACAAGCTCTTAATAATGAAACCATTACAGTCTTTGGTGATGGGAAACAAAGTCGTTGCTTCTGTCATGTAGCTGATGTGATCGATGCTGTGTGGAAGCTCGTTAAGAACCCACAATCTGTCGGGCAGGTCTTCAATATAGGTTCGACCGAAGAGGTAACTATCCTTGAGTTAGCTAACAAGGCCAAAGACTCTGTTAAGTCGCGTTCAGACATACGTCTTATTCCGTACGACCAAGCTTATGAAGAAGGCTTCGAAGACATGAGCCGCCGTGTGCCTGCACTTGGAAAGATAACTAATTTAATCGGATATTCTCCTCGTCGAGATCTAGATGACATTCTACATGATGTAATTTCTTACGAGCGCAATAGGGCACAAGCTCAGTCAGCGGGCCAAAACCGGCCCGCTGACGCCACGGTTTAACATGCTACCGCCGATTACAATTCTTTTGTCGTTTATTGCATCCGTGCTTTGCACATGGGCGGTGCGTGGACTCGCTCGTCGTTACGGTATCTTAGCTGCCCCTCGAGCGGATCGTTGGCATCGAAAACCAACGGCACTGCTAGGCGGGATAGGAATTTGGGTAGCATTCATTTCCACAATTTCGATCTCTCCCAACCTAAGCATCATATCCAACCCGGTTATAATCGCTGCTAGCGTATTGTTCCTAGTCGGTCTTGTAGATGATTTTATTCGCCTTAAGCCATACTCCAAACTAGTTTTCCAAGTGGCCGCAGCGGCATACGTAGTAGCAAATGAGCAGACACTGCCTTGGACAAATATTGAAGTTGTAAACCAATTCATAACTATTTTCTGGCTAGTGGGAATCACCAACGCCATTAATCTCCTCGACAACATGGACGGCCTAGCTGGCGGCATCTCTGCAATAGCCGCGCTCTTTCTTGGCATCAATTTTATGCTTAGCGGACAAGTACAAGAAGTCAGCTACGCAGCTGCCCTGATGGGAGCTGCCGGCGGTTTTTTGCTATTCAATCGCAAACCGGCTTCAATCTTCATGGGCGATTGCGGTGCTCTATTCTTGGGATTTCTGCTGGGCGGGATGTCGCTTTGGAGTGATTACGGAAGAACCCGCAATATTCTGGCCGTGCTAGCAACTCCCGTCATGATCTTTTTAATTCCAATATTCGACACATCATTTGTAACTCTGACCCGCAAGTTGTCGGGCCGACCAGTGTCTCAGGGTGGCCGAGATCATGTATCACACCGCCTGGTGGCGCTTGGAATTACCGAAAAAAATGCCGTGGAGATGCTGTACTTGTTTGCGCTGGTCTCGGGCACCTTTACCCTGGTGCTGAGATTTATCGCGCCAGAGATTTCCCTGTTTGCAATTCCTGCCTTCGCTCTAGCAGTAGTGCTGCTGGGGATATACCTAGGTGAAGTTCGCGTTTACGATCCTAATGAGTTGGCGCGCAACGGCTTCCTCAAGTTAATTCTCGACTTCTCGTACAAGCGCCGAGTAGTAGAGGTAATGATCGATGCTCTGGTGATTCCACTTGCGTATTACGCTGCTTATCTTCTCCGCTGGGATGGCGTAATTCCTGCACAGCAATTTGAGATATTTGTACATACAGTTCCGGCCGTAGTGGCCATGAAGTTGTGCCTATTTTTGTTGGGCGGGCTATACGGTGGCGTGTGGCGCTACGCCAGCATAGGCGACATGGTACAGATAACAAAAATTGCGGTCGGAAGTTCAATTGTGACCGCCATAACTATCTTAGCTATGTACGGCTTTGTCGGACCATCTCGCGGAGTATTTATCCTAGATGCAATTTTGCTACTCCTAATGACTGCTGGCACACGCATATCATTTCGTGTTTTTCGAGAAATGTTCCAACAAAGCACGCAAGAAGTGGATCCATCAAAACGCCCTCTCATTATTTACGGTGCAGGAGATGAGGCGGAACTTTTGCTGCGAGACTTACAGGGTGGCGTCATCCCTGATTACTCTGCTGTGGCGCTAATCGACACTGAGCATCGCTGCTCAGGTAGGAGAGTACGTGGTTATCCTGTGTACAGCGTGGAAGATGCTCCGAAGCTAGCCGCCAACTACGGCAACAGTGATGTTGTAGTAGCCACACGCTCACCCAACGAAGCTGACCTTGAGCGCCTAAAAGGGTACGGCTTTGCGCTACGTAAGCTAAGCATCAAAATAGAATAGCAGCAGCTGATGACGCAAATGCTCTGCCAGTAGATGCTTAGAGCTCGCACCAATACTCCCAGACAAGCTTGAAGCGAGTTCGACGCAGGACAGGATGTCCTGAGTCTCCCGACTTGCTTTTTAGCCTATTTCCGACTTGAGACACTAGTCTGGCCAAACCTTAGCTAAGGAGAATGCAGCTTTGTAATTCAATGCTGTAGTAGCAGGTTGAAACCCAGATTTGATCTTACTTTCGTAAACATCGACCAAATGTAGCAGGCGCTTTTCAGTTATCGCATCAACATTGGCATAGGCAATCGCATTTCGCGTGAATTGAACACAGTCTGTAATGCTGGCACCAGCAAACTTTCGGGCCAAAGCATACTCTTTACCAATATTTGTATTCATTAATAAAGGATTGTCTGAGCCCAAACACAGCGGGATACCACTTTTGTGGAAATCGAGCATTGGATGGTCAGCTAAGGTCTGGAAATACTCGCGTTTGGGCCGATCCACTACGAACTTAGTTCCACGCACATCGACTTGCTGCGGAACATTTATGCGTTTATTTGCTGAAAGACAAACTTCGAAGCAGATACCAGAATCTAGCATGCGTTTCATCAGCTCAGAGCTGCGGTATACAAGGGTTCCATGCCCAAGACGCACTTTCTGTCCTGGTCCACGCGGATTTTTTAGGGCCGCCTTTGGAAGCGCTGACATAAAATCGACAGCGTTATGTAAAGATTGCTCAGCCACATGCGGACAGAGCCCTAAACCCGCTTCATTCCAGGCCAAAGCAAACTGATCCTTATAGTCCAGCAAGCTGCCCATGGCCTCATCGCCCACTAGGCCAAAAGCAACGATGTATGGAGACTTAATCTTCATACATGCGCGAATTGCCTCTTCAGCAACTGCTGGTCCAGCATCACGCAACGTGGTCACAACAATACGAGTTTCGATTCCCATATTGTGGCGCGCTACTTCTATAGCTTCCGAAATTGCCTCTATCTGAGCCGCAAAGTCTGCACCTGGGCGATAGCTGAACGATAGCTCGGCATAAATGCAGCCCTCGCGTGCTATGCGCTCTAGGTAGGTCTGGGTAACTTCAGCCAGCTCAATTGGAGTTGAAGTTATGTGGCGCATCGCCTCATAGGTATGATGGAAATCCTGTAGGGCAGGGTAGTAGCGACTTTCACGCTCAATTAAGAAGTCTAGCTTGATGCTAGTGCGTTTCTTCTTAACTCGGCGTATGAAGCTCTCAACACTCAATGCCAAGCTAATATGAACATGCATCTCAGCTTTCGGCAGTGGAACGGGCACCCAAACTGGCTCTGGGGTCAATGCGCTAGAACTATCAGATTTACTCATAAATTGGCCGGTATTTTGGATCAGCCTTGGACGTAAAGAAAGTGTGCCTATGATGCCAAGGATTTCGGCAAGTTGAACCTCCTACCAACACCCCTATAGATAATTTCTGCAGTCACCCAGGTCGGCAAGGGCGCGGTTGTGCCAACAGAAGGGGGCGAAATTTCAACGAAACTAGGTTAGCAGCAATATAAAACCTGTTTCAGCCAGCTTCTCGTGCTGGTCGGTCTAAGCAACCACCAATCAACTACGATCTGAGATGACTGCTCTGGCCCAATTTGAATGCGACAAACGCGCCCCCTAGAACAGCGTCTTTCTTTTAAGTTCGCAATTGAAAAGGCCGATCCCATAAGTGACCAACTACTTACGGGGATGACTAAATGGACAGCTTAATAGTCAATCTGGACATAGGGCTAACAGTCTCAAGTGTAATCGCTTTCTTCTCGGTTACAATTTTTCTCTACAACTCAATCGCGATAGTTAGCGGCACTCAAATAGCTGTTCTCGAGCGGCGCTGGTTTGGATCAAAGATGCCTCAAGGACGTGTTGTAGCTATGGCCAACGAAGTTGGAATCCAAGCTCGCATACTGGGTCCTGGACTACACTTCTTGATCCCATTTATCTACAGAGTAGAAAAATCTGAAATGATAAATATTGGCGAGAATGAAGTTGGTCTAGTGGAGTCAATCGACGGGCAACCCGTTCCGTCCGGCCGAATATTCGCCCGTGTGGTACAGGGACACAATCTATTCCAGGATGCAGAAGCATTTCTAGCAAACGATGGCGAAAAGGGGCCACAAATCCAGATTTTGCCACCGGGCACTTATAGAATAAATCCGTATTTGTTCCGCGTTGAAAAGGTAAGCGCGGTAACAGTTCCTAATAGCAGTATTGGTTTAGTGATTGCCCTTGATGGTATGCCAATGACCGCTGGGCGCCTACTTGCGAAACGTATTGATGGGCATAACAGCTTTCAGGATGGACAAGCATTCTTGGAACGTGGGGGACAAAAGGGCCCACAAATTGATGTCCTGCTGCCTGGAACCTACCGTATAAATTCAAAACTATTTCAGGTTGGCATAAAGCCGGCCACAATGGTGCCGGCGGAAAAGGTCGGTTTTGTTTCAGCGCGTGATGGTGAGCCACTTCCACCAACTGAATACGTGGCACGAGCTATTAGTGGTAGTCGCGAGTTTCAGGATGGAGCTGCCTTTCTTGCTAATGGTGGGCAACGCGGACCACAGCTCGACTTTCTACGACCTGGTACCTACTACATCAATCCATTGATGTTTGAAGTTGTACTTGATGATGTTTTGCAGGTTGCGCGCGGCGAAGTAGCGGTAATTGTATCAAACGTTGGCAAGGACCCAACCACCTTCCTTGCTCAAGGTGAGGCAGGTCCAAGCCAAATCAGCACTGATGAGCGTATTAGACAAGGTGTTGAGCGCTACGTAGTTGAGCCTGGCTATCGCGGCATTCAAAAGGAAGTTCTGGGACCTGGAACATACTACATCAACAAGCTTGCCTATACTTCACATATCATCCCTACTACTAACATCACAATTGATTGGGCCGAAGGCGAAGCGACACAGCCAGTGCCACGCGTATTCAATCCGCTCACAATAGTTTCTAAGGACGGTTTTGAAATGACCATTTCAGTTAAGGTCATTATCAGAGTTCTCCCACAGCAGGCGCCCCATATGGTCGCTCGCATTGGAACCATAGAGAATCTAATTGAACACGTGATTCACCCTTTAATTGACAGTTCATTTAGGAATCAAGCATCTTCATCGGAAGCGATGAAGTTCATGCAGGATCGGCATGAAGAACAACGCAAGGCAGAAGATCATATTATGCAGGAACTGCAGCGTTACCATGTTGAATGTGTGTCAGTGCTTATCTGCCAGATCAAATTACCAGAGCGCTTAATGGAGACACTCACAAATAAAGTCGTGGCTATGCAGCAAAAGTCCATGTTTGATGCGCAGCGGGAGGCAGAAGACCGCCGCCGTGAAATGGAAAAGACTCGTGCTCAAGCTAATTTGCAACCAAATCTTGTAAAAGCTGAGATTGACGTACAGATCGCAAATCAACAGAAGCAACAAAGCGTCATCTTGGCGGAAGGACAGGGGCAGTCAACACGCCTTGAACAGGAGGGTGTGGCAGCTGGTATCGAATCCGTCGGGCGCGCCGAAGGAGAGAAGATTAGAGCGATAGGTCAAGCAACAGCTGAGGCCTATCAGAAACAGGCAGCCGCGGTTGGACAGTCATCTCTAGCAGTCATAGAAGTAATGAAGCAGATATCTGAGGGTAAAATTAAGATTACTCCTGAGGTTTTGATATCAGGAGCGAGCGGTGATAGCTCAGCAAACGCATTAGCAGGATTTATAGCCAGCCTTATGACCAGCGGTACAAAGCTGATTAGTAATAAGGGTGAATAGCGCGAAGGCGCCCACTGCTTTGCGTTGCGGAAAGTACGCGTGCCTAATAGAGCATCCTCGATCGACGTGTCCGTAATTACTTGCGGTAGCGGCCGAGGAGTGCGCTAGCGCTCCTTTAAGGTACGCCCAAGGGCAGCAAGGCTAGGGTGGAGACAAATTAGCAGTTCCACCAAAAAAGTGCAGCGCCGAAGGTGCGACCACATTGAATAATAGAATCCTCGCCACGCATAACAGCGCGGAGTGAACCTGCGTTTTGGATTTTAGCATGTACTCAGGACATTTCCTCTTGGGACTGCTATAAATTTACCCTATGCGATATGACTTTATCTGCACCCCAACCACCGAACAGGTGGATAGAATTGTTCTGAAATTACTATCTAGTGGAAGATTTACCCTTCCATTCCATGCACTTATTCTTGCCCTAATCATAGTTGCAGTATCGGCGGCTCAAGCAGAGGAGCCGCCGCGCAAGAAGCTAATCGAATTCGGTTGGGACGAGCCCGACACAGCGTTTCTGCGTGATAATATTCACCGTATGGAACAGCAGCCATTTGACGGCTGCGTATTCCACATACGGTATACAAGGCCGAATTGGGTACCTTTCCCGGAAGATGGTGGCAACTTTGTGCATGAAGCTTGGGGGAAACGCGCCTTCACCTTAGACGAGGTTACAGTAGCTATAAATGATTTAAGAGCTACGCCTTTTCGATCATTTTCTGACAATTTTGTACGCCTTAACGTTTCGCCAGGCAACGTTGACTGGTTCGATGATTTTTCAGCCATTACCAATAATGTAGGGCTCCTGGCAAAAGTTGCCTTCGAAGGTAAAGCTGCTGGGATATTCTTTGATGTCGAGCACTACTTTTTTAGCGTGTTTGATTATTCAAAGCAGAAATATTCAAAGCAACACAATTTCAAAGAGTACAGTGAGCAGGTCAGAAGGCGTGGTCGTGAAATCATGCGCGAAATTCAGCGCAATTTTTCTACTCCTAAGATTCTATTGTCATACTCATATTCGCTCCCTTTGAGACGCGCTGATTTTGATACTACTAAGCTTGCCTATAACGAGTATGGTTTGCTTGTGCCATTTTTAGATGGAATGCTTGATGCCGCAAATCCGGGAACACAGTTCATTGACGGCTTTGAGTTTGCCTATCGCTATAATAAAATTGACGAATTCAGGAATGCTGTAACGGAAATGCGTCAGACCGTACTTCCTTTTGTCGGCAATGCCAGGCTCTATTCAGATCACTTTCGTGTAGGATTTGGGCTTTGGCTAGACGTGCCTAATCAGGATAACGCCTGGAGTCACCTCAGCTTAAGTAATAACTACTTCACGCCTAACAAGTTGGCCCATAGTCTCAAGCTTGCACTTCAACATACTGACGAATACGTATGGATATATAGTCAACGCATCGACTGGTGGAGAGAAAGCGTAGCTCGACAAAGAGTGCCAAAGGAATACATCGATGCTGTAAGGGCAGGGCGCGCGCCTTAGGACTCTGAGAGAAACCTCTGTACATGTTGGCGCACTCGACTAGCGCACGTTCAACAACCGTTTCCACGAACGATCACAGCTAGATCTTGAGGCCTAGAAGCGTAGCTCACTGGTCGAAGGAGTTTCGATTTTCATTTTCAAACGCCCTAGACTTTCTTGACTTACCTGAATCAGCCCCCTTCTTGGGCGATCCATATCAAGAATCACTACAAGCACTAATGCGATAAGCGCGCCCAGCACCAGACTCGAGCGAGTCTTACGGTGCCCCGACAGCCCGGAACTAACCCCTAGAAAACCCAGTGCAACAATTGCCACACCAACCAACAGAACGATCACAAGTTCTGGCACATGATTCTCAAGCGCGGCCTGCCGTTTCTCACTCAAATCAATTACCTCGTTGAGAGACTCGATCAATATCTTTATTGGGCTAGAATTTGGGGCCTGCGTTCCTGCTATTGTTACTATCCCCCAAAGTTGATCCTGAATATGCCCGGCTTTCTCGTTAGCATTCTGCAGTAATACCGGATCTACTCCAGCTGCAAATAACTCGACACGTGAGTCTATATAAGACCTCAAAGCTTCAGTAAACTTGCCCCTTAACTCGAGAGGCAGGAAACCAGCGCGTAGGTAAGTTGTACCGATAGCATTCGCTTCATCAACGGCCAAAGAGCGGCGTGACTCATAGCGCGTCATAGACATTGCAAATGTAAAACCTAAGAGCAGTGCCAATAGGCCTAATAACGCGGATTGGATGTCACGCACATGCTCACGCAGCGAATCAGCGCCTGCATGTGGATGCCGCTGCCCTAGCCTAAAGCCAATTTCAGTAGCGCAAACGAAAACAAAAACCGCTAGTACACACAAAGCTATTTCATTTAGATGCCAAAACATGAGGCTAGTACACTCTAAAATATTTTCACCGCCACTACGGACCTGTCCTCGCCCTCAGCCAATCGTGTCGATCCAAAACAGTTGTGCTGGTCTACACCAGAAAGTGTTGCAAAAGCTCTTGGCAGATGCTGAGTTGACACAGCGCTAGTGTAAACAAGTCCGCGTGTAGAGCAATCCCTCCAAGAAATGTCATAGACTGACACTAAAAAGTGGAATGACTTGCCCAAAGACCCCTTTAATAAGCTCCCACGCAAGATAAGACGCGAGGCCTGCGATATCTGCCTCTGCCAAGGCTCGCATGCATGACGCTACATAGCTCGACGCACGAGAAGCCCTAAGCCACCGAGGGAAAAGTTACGGCATGCTACCTAAATGTGAATTTATCCCATAATATTACAAATACTCGTGGGGTGCCGAACATGCAAAAACGAGGGCTAAATGCTTATATTTCAAAGGCTTACCTTCATCCTCGGTCTACTTTTTGTCTGCCCTAATTTCGGGCAAGCACTCGACCCGCGCCCCAACATAGTCCTAATCATGGCCGACGATCTGGGCTATGACGACCTTGGAAGCTATGGCAGCACGTTCATTCAAACTCCTCGCTTGGACGTTCTAGCGCAGGAAGGCATGCGCTTCACAGATTACCACACGGCTGGTGCCGTCTGTTCTCCCACCAGGGCATCGATACTTACAGGTGAGTATCCGCTTAAGTTTGGAATCACTCGCGCCTACGCCGACGACGAAGTACGTGGTATACCAGCCAGCGTATCGACATTACCAGAAAAGCTACGCAGCCTTGGATATCTAACCTCGCATGTAGGAAAATGGCACTTAGGCAGATCCAATCCAGAGTATGCGCCCTTCGGGTTTGGATTCAATGACACATGGGAATGGAAACCTGGCAGCGATTCGTATGTTAATTTCACTCTGTCTCGAAACGGAGGTGCCTATGTTCCTTACACCAACGGCGAGTATCTGACTGAAGTGCTCACGGATAAAGCAATTGAATTCATAAGTCAAAATGTTCAGCGCCCATTTTTCTTAAATCTGTGGCACTTTACCCCACATTCACCTCACCACGTTCCAGTCGGCTACGACAACTCGAATACCGCATATCCTTTGGGCACAAGACGTGGAAAATACGCTGCGATGGTAACTCACCTCGACACACAGGTTGGACGCGTACTTGATGCTATAAATGCGCTCGGCTTACGCGATCGTACCGTTGTAATCTTTGTCAGCGACAATGGCGCTGAAGAAGTTGTTGTTTCACCACAGACTGCGCTGCGTGGATACAAGCAAGATATGTTTGAGGGGGGAATTCGCGTCCCGATGATAATTCGGTGGCCAGGGGTTATACCAGCAGGATCGACCAATCACACCACGGCCATGAGCTTTGATCTATTTACCACCATCTATGATCTAGCCGGTGGTAATATATCTAAGCTCAAAACTCCCGGTATTAGCTTGGTTGATGCATTGCGCAACAACTTCAATCTTACGCGCAGCAAGTCTCTATATTGGGAGATTGAAAATGCCCGCGATCCTTCAACAAGCACAACTGGAACCAACAATGACTTTGCCGTGCGTGCCCAGGATTGGAAGTATGTGTCGCAAGATGGGCAACCCTACTTGTTCAACATGCGCGAGGACCCAAGCGAGGCAAACAATCTAATTTCAACGTATAGCGCATTAGCGCATGACCTTAAGAAGAAACATACCTCTTGGCGCCTCACTACTGGGCTGTTTGATTTTGAAAAGTCCTATAGCAAGGGAAAGATAGTGCCAAGCTCACAAGGCTGGACTTTCAAGAAGGACCTTGGCGTAGTGAAGGCCAACTCTCCTTTTATCTCACGTGTCGGTGGCGGGGAATTGTCAATTGTATTTTCGCTACGGAGCGATCTAACCAATGGAGAACGTGTAATATTTCAAAATTCAGGGATATTTCTGCGCATGATCAACCGACGCTTACTTCTTTCGTTAACCGACACCGAGGCAACTACAGTTACCTTAACTGGCCCCAAGCTAGAGAAGGGTAAGACCTATCGCATCGCAATGACAGTCTTCACTTGGAGATCAGGTTCATTGACTGCTCGACTGTTCGTGAATGGCAAGCAAGTCGCTGAAGAGACAAAACCACGCGCGATACTAGCAATATCTGATGCTGCCCTTGTGTTCGGCAACAGGTATGGAGCAAAAAAGGCCAATAAAAGCTTCCGTGGCGTAATATCAAAATTGAAAATGTATACTCTAAGTCTTACTCCCGATGAGATAATTTCGGACTACAAGAAGTATAAGGGGTTGTAGGCAGACCCAACCCAAACATCTTGTTAGGCCAATGTTTCAGCAAGCAAAGCTACACTGGACTCAGTCATTACACCTTGAGCTATTCCAGAACAGCACTAAATGGCATACCCTGTATGAAGAATCTTACATGGATACATCTCGACCAGCTACGCAGACTGCCACACAAGCACCTCCGCAAGCCCAATTAGATATTGATAAGCTTGTGGATGAGCACTACGACTACCTTTTTGGCTATGCCTTGCGCTACTTTCGTTCACGTGATCAGGTTGAAGATTTGGTGCAAGAAACTTTTCTGGCAGTGATCGAAGCTGTTAAGAGCTTTGAAGGTAATTCATCACCCCGTACATGGATGATTGGCATATTGCGAAATAAAATTATCGATAGGCTGAGGTTAAAATGTCGCGAAGCTGAAGGTGAATCTATTGGATTTGAACAGGATCTCCTGTCACATTTGTTCGATTCCGTAGAGCACTGGATTTCAAATGTTGGTCCACGTGTGTGGGGCAGCTGCCCCGAGGGAGCTCTTAAGCAAAAGCAATTTTTTTCAACCCTGGAAGCATGCCTAGGAAAATTGCCAGAAAAAATGCGCCAAATTTTCCTGCTGCGCGAGTTAGACGGATACGAGCGTGACGAAATCTGCAAAACGCTGAAATTGTCTTCTAGCAATGTTGGCGTGATTCTGCATCGCAGTAGACTGGCTCTTCAGCATTGCTTGCAAGTGAATTGGTTTGAGGAGAAAAAAGCGCGAGGTCCCCAATGATCTCTTGTCAGCGCGCTACAGAGCTAATTTCAAAGCGCATGGAGGAGCCGCTCTCGCTTAAGGAAGAGCTGTCATTAAAGCTGCATTTATTCATCTGCGAATTTTGTGAAAAATTTGCACAACAGGTGCACTTAGTGCGAAGCGCGATTAAAAACGGATCAACTGAGCCTGATGACTCCGACACACATGCAAGTGCAGAAGCAAAAGAGCGCTTGAAAGATAAACTAAAGCTGCGCTCATAAATTTAGATCCCGTTGTAATCTCTGGATCAATTTATCAGAGTAAGTATCTCTTGCCGACGCAATTCTCACAAGAAGTGTTCGCGCTACATCCCACCAGCCCAAAGTAGATCAGCTCAGCTATGTGATATTCGTAGATATTACACAAACCCCATGTTTTCAATATGTTAGCCGGCAGGACCTGTGACTTTGCAACATTAATTAGCCACCTTTTGTAACTGTTCTAAGGTCTTACGTCGATTTTAGAGATGCACAGAACTATTTACAGGAGTAGTGCGCCCGTACACGGAAGTTTAAGTTGTGGCAGTAACGATAGGATCAAATATCAGCGCGCTCCGCGTTGTGCGTGAGCTTGGCGCTACATCGCGCTCACTGAGCAAGACGTACGAACGTCTCTCGAGTGGTTTGCGCATTAATGGCGCTGGCGATGATGCTGCTGGTCTGGCTGTTGCTTCGGGCTTGAATGCAAAAGCGCGCATATCTGGTCGCGCTGTCCTGAACGTGAATGATGGCATCTCGGCATTGCAGGTTGCAGATGGTGTCAGTGCTGAAATTGGCAGCGTCCTCCAGCGCATGTCTGAACTAGCACAGCAAGCTGCTAACGGAAGTTTGAGCGACACGCAGCGCCAGTCGCTTGACAACGAATACCAGGCGCTAACCCAAGAAATATCCCGCCTAGCAAAGAGCACAAAGTTTAACGACGTTGCGGTGCTACAGGGGCAACAAGCAACAAGCATGACCTATAGGCAACTTACTAGTGTTGGAAGTGGTTCTGGTGTGGGCACGCACTTCGCCGTTAATGCCAATGGAAAATACAT
This sequence comes from Oligoflexia bacterium, assembly GCA_019694465.1. Lineage (GTDB taxonomy): Bacteria > Bdellovibrionota_C > UBA2361 > UBA2361 > JAFLCA01 > JAIBBV01. The sequence goes on along the minus strand of JAIBBV010000002.1, from coordinate 9,916 downwards.
CGCCTACTATGACTCAGTTGCCGGGGCAATTAAGGAAGTTAATACCGACAGCGGCGCAGTAACGCTAGTAGCTGCTGGTGTTACAGCACCAAATGAAATTTACATTGACACCTCTGGAAGCGTAGTAGGCTTCCGGAATGCTGCTAATCTAACGGGACAAAATGCATCTGGAACAGAGCAGCTCTTCCGCTGGGATAGAAACTCAAACACAGTAACCCAGGTTACAAATAATCAGGTGGGCACAATCTTTGTTGGAGCAGCAATGAGTGCGGACGGCAGCACTTTTGCGATTTCATCCAACATGGACTACGTCGATGGTGGGACAGTATGGAACGGAGCCAGTGCCGGTGGAACATGGGGTATTTATACTTTCAACGCCTACACTGGTAAGGTCAGAGCAATCAACGAAAATAGCGCGGCGGTACATGGCTATGTTAGCCTTAGCCCGACTGGAAAGTTTGCAGCATTCTCCTCACTTTACAATCCATTTGGAACTAACGCCGACGGCAATGCGGAGCTTTTCGCAGTCGACTTACGCGGCAGCACTCCATCAATAAAGCAAGCTACAACCTCTACTGGTGGAGAGGTGCCAGTTGCACTAGTTTCTGATCAAGGCGAGATATTCTGGAAATCATCTTACAACCTCGCCTCTCAGAATGCCTCACTGAATCCGCAAATTTATAAGTACCGCTTCGCAACCTCTGCTCTATCACAGTTAACAAACAATCAAACCTCAGACGATCTATTGCAGCCAACTCTATCTACCGACGGGCGCTCAATCCTGCTGGTTGCCTCCACCTTATCCTGGAACCCCAGCGGCCCCACAAGTTTACAAGCATACAAAATTGACACTTCTACTGGGGCAGTGGAACAAGCAACTAACTTTACTTCGATCGATGTAGTAACGGCCTACGCGTTCTCGGCTGATGGCAACTACATGGCAGCGGTTTCTAATCTCTACACTTCAGCCAATGAGCTCTTTACTTATGACTTGGGACGCACATCAACATCACTAAACATAGAAGCGGGAGGGGGAGCGGCTAGCTCGATTAGCACAGCACTAGGCGCAATCGAGAGCACTATCCGTGGGCTTGGCGGCTTCGCACTTACTAGTCAAACTGGAGCCCGCGGCGCACTTGAAAATGCTCTCGATAATATTGATCGTCTGAATTCTATGCGCGCAACGATTGGTTCTGGCATGAGTCGGCTAGAGTCCGCCAGCCGGCTACTTTCCACATCAACAGATCTGTATAAAGCTGCTGAATCACGCATTACCGATGTAGATGTAGCATCTGAGGCTGCTAATCTCTTACGATTGCAAATTCGTCAGCAATCTGCGACGGCACTCCTAGCTCAGGCGAATCTGCAGCCTGCGCTAACGCTAAAACTGCTTGGGGCAGCTTGATTGGCCAGCTTTCAACTATTCATGGGCGTAAGTCATATTTAACTGAGCGTGGTCGGCATTAAATATTTACGCACTTTTAGTAATATAATCTTCCAAGGCCCAAACTTAATCACCCGCAGCTTGAGCCGATTCTTTGATCCACTATGATGTCTTGACTGGGCTTCTCCGCCTTACTTTTCCACTTTATGTAACACCTTCAAATAGCCCAGCATAACCCTCTCAGTGGTGCCCATTCTGTATGGGGTTTTCTGTTAGGTGGAGGTTGTGTGGTAAGTTCTCGGCAACTGTTTAGTCTTTTCGCGCCCAAATCAATACTTTTTAGTGCTTTAGCTTTGGCCATTACCATGGCTGAGACTACTTCCGTACTCGCAGAAGAAGTCTCAGAAGGCGAAGAGTGTGGGGTCGAAAAGAGTATTGGCCCACAAAATGAGCATGTCGCTACTGGTAGCTTCCCGAATAAAGTTACAAATTGGCCTGAAACAGAGAGTAACCTTGCAAGCAGCTTATGTAACTTGGCTGAAGCCAAAGTCAAATCAGCTATTATTTGCCCCGTCGAATGCCCCAAGAAAAAAATCATCAAACGCGACTTTGGGGGCTTTGGTACTGCCAATGCCAGTTTCTATGTAACTGATGGCGGGAGCTCAGAATGCGGTCGCATGGACAGCAAAGAGTGCTGTGAGCATTTTAATAAGTTAGAGAACCGCAGTGTCGACTGCGCTAGTGGAGATCATGGTAATTTTGCAGGCGCCGCTGGCGATATCAAAGTTACTCTAACATACAAGTGCATCCAAGCCGGCGCAGAAGCCGATCCGGCATTCTAGGAAAGGATCTTCATAGCTTGGAGAGCATAACCAAATTGCATTAGGCAAACTTAGCGGGTTTGCAATTACCCCAGGCACTCCGCATCGTCTTGTTAAGCAACCTTATTTTCATACATGATATACAGCTCCATTAGCTACCCTGCTGCAACCATGCTCGGCCTAATTTGACTAGAGTCAAGATTTTCAAACATCAGAGCAGTTCTATATGTATCGGAGGCATGGAACTCAACCAAGGCCTGAATTCTATTTACCGGGAACGGATGATCAACTAGCAGCTCAGCCATGTAGGAGAAAAAGCTATTTCGGCTCTTTTGGCGCAAGAGCTCTCCCAAATTGACCCTATCAGCAAGCAGGGGCCCGGCTGTAAATTTAGTCATCGAACGGCATGCCGCCTCCAAGTCATGACAAGCGATCAGTCCTGCGCGATCGGCCGTGTATTCCTTTTTTCTGTCCCAGGACAAAAAGAAAACTGACAGAATTCGGCTCAAAACCGGAATTTCAAGTGAATGTCCTGTAAGTATGCTCCAGAAGGAATGGCGCGCCTTAATATGGCCAAGTTCATGTCCTATAACAAAAAGTAGTTGTTCCTGCGAAAACGCCTCAACCAGCGCGGAGTGCAAAACCACTGCGCGCACGCCGGCAAATCCAATCGAGAATGCGTTAAGCACTGGTGCATAGCTAATAAAGACTTCTGGAGCCTCCATTCCCAGGCGCGACGCCGCAATATGCGTAAGTCTGTGGATTTCTGAGAACTGCGTCTCAGACACCTTAACGCTATCGCCGAAGAACTTGGCCACGCTCACCCGGACCATCAAAAATGCTGCCACAAGTCCAGCGACAAAAATTCCGGGATAAGAATCGGCAAAAACTAGCAATAGCATCAGAGTTATTGCTACGCCCAGCCATAGGCGAAGCTTCTCACCCGGTGCACGCAAAGTTGCAATCGATACATGTCGCGATAAATTCGTCACAATACCTCTCTAACAACATATCCACTGGCGATGGCAACTCCGGCCACCACTATAGCTGGTACGCCGATCATACTAGCGATCCCTCCGCTCACCCCCATTACTGAAATTTGTAGGGTCGACTTCACAATCGCCTTCATTGTCCCAGTATAACGTTGATCGCCTGACTCCCTATCCTGGTGTACTGCTTGGGCAAGTTCAACAAGATTCGTCACAGCGTCCACCCCTTTTGCTAATCCCCGCACAAAAATCTGGCCTGCCCCTTGACCAGGCAGCCGCTTAGCTGCATCAAGGCCATCTTGCAGCACATCATTGTCTAGAGCATCGGGGGATATGTACTTCTCACTGGCCTTACCGAACTGCCCGATACGCTCAAGAACGGCATCTGAGCAAGACTCAACACTATTACAGCCAATAGAATATGCAGAATTAGAGCTATCTTGCCCTAATGTGGAGTTAATTGGAGCCATAAAGCACACTCCTTAACACTTTAGAGTTTTCATTTCGCTAAGCACTATAATTAATCGGAATAAGCGGAGAAGCGTTGCAATAAATAGCGATATAGAAAATTGAAACTATAGAAATAGTGCGCTTGTAAATTGCTGCCCTGCAGTAGTTTTGATTCTGGCAGAGTAGAGCGCCAAAAAATACTCGGCTCCTGACATCTCTACCAGTGGGCGTTTCAGGCTATGCGAGACTACTCGCTTTGTTTTTCCCGTAAGCGTTTCAAAAGTCCAGCGAAGGTTTCGCGACGTATGATGCCGGCAAATTCATTACGATAATTGGCGACAAGGCCAATATTTTCAATAACTACGTCGTACACTTTCCAATGCCCCTCCTCGACTAAGAGCTTATAGTCGATTGGAAAGAAATCTCCTTTGTCTTCCACTCTGGTTTTCACTGTAGCACGCGGAAGTTCAACTTTTTCGCCATCGAAATGAACCATTCCAGGCTTAATTGTCTCAATCTTGGACAAATAGGTACGCGCCAGTAGATCCGAAAATACGCTTACAAACTCTTCTTGCTCCGAAGGAGAAACTTCTTTCCAGTTTGTGCCGAGTGAACGCTTAGACATTTCTGAGAAATCAAACACCCTATTTAGGACTTCACGTAACTTGGCACGCCGTGCTTCAATGTTGGAAGCACCTGAATACTTCTCTACCACCGCCACTAGCTCATCGATCGTACGGCGCACTTCATCAATAGCAGAGACGGACGGCGCCTGCACAGAAACCGGTACAATAGAATCTGTTTCTGCCATACTCCAGCTGGGAGCAAGGAGCAAAGTCGACAACAATACAGCTATTATATTTCGCATAACCCCACTCCGCGCTTATTTCTTTCCGTCCGAGTTATCCTTGTCAGACTTATCGGCCCCCAAATTATGAACGATTTTACCGACAATATCTTCAAAATCTACAACCGACTCAGTTTCGGTCATCTTCTGACCAGGCTCGATATAAGTATCAGAGGCGCCGCGTGAGATTTTTATATAGCGATCACCAATAATTCCTTTGGTTCTAATGGATGCAATGTCATCATCACGCAAACGAACTGACTTATCTATGCTGAGCGTAACGTGCGCGGCTGGGTCATGCAGGTTAATCGCCGTGACCTCCCCAATTGGGACTCCAGCAATTTCCACACTCGCACCATGCTTCAACCCAGAAATGTTGTCGAACTCAGCGATAACATCATATCGATTTGACGAAAAAATTCGTATATCGCCTAATCCAACAGCCAAGTATCCGCCGCAGGCAACTGCTACGACAAAGAATAGTCCAACCCAGAACTCAAGTGTCAAGCTGCGCTTAGGCAACGGGATGCTGTTCTGATCCGTTGCGGCGCTATTGGATTTTGATTGGTCCATCGATCCTTCCATTTAAGAACTGTTGCACAGCCGGATTAGCCGAAGCGGCGAATTCAGCCGGTGTGCCCTCTTCTATTATCTTGCCCTGTAGTATCATGGCAACTCTATCTGAAACCTGAAAGACTTCCGGCAACTCATGGCTAATTACAACGCCGGTAAAGCCCCATTTCTTTCGACATTCTTTAATTAAGTCGTAAACCTCCTGTCCTACCAATGGGTCTAGACCGGTATTAGGCTCGTCAAATAACACTACCTTCGGTTGAGTTATCAAGGCCCGGGCCATACCCACTCTCTTGCGGATACCGATAGAAATCTCTTGTGGATAGCGGAAAGCAAAAGATTCGAGGCTGAGGGCCGATAACATGGATACTACGCGCTCATGCACCTCCTTACGGGGCAACGAGAAGCGTTGATTAAGCGCAAAGGCTACATTCTCGTATACTGTTAAGGAATCAAACAAGGCGGCTGATTGGAAAAGTACCCCCAGCGATGCGCGGATACGGTTACGCTCGGCCTCGCTATCGGCGCGAGTTATATTTTCACCAAAAATCTCAATCTCACCCTGGTCAGGTGCAAGAATCCCCATGATTAGCTTTAACAAGACAGATTTTCCAACACCACTGGGACCAACTATGGTAGTGGTCTTTCCATCCTCAATATTGAGCGATACGCCACTTAGAACGACCTGTTTGCCGAAGCGCTTTGAAACGTTGCGCACACAAATCATTATAAGCCTATCTCACATAAAGACGCGGGTAAGGATGCTCGTCAAAAAGTAATCTAGGACGAGCACAGCCACTGAAGCAGTGACTACCGACTCAGTAGTGGCACGATTAACGCCTACCGCGCCGAAACCACAGGTGTAACCCTTGTAACAAGAGACCCAGCCAAATATGAAACCGAATGCTACTGATTTTATGAATCCTGAGTAGACATCAACATTGTCGACTGCTGCTACCATGTCACTAAAGAACGTGCCTGAGCTAAGCCCCAATAGGCCGACTCCAACGATAAAACCACCAAATATGCCGATGGTGATAAAAATGCCAGTCAGCAGCGGCATTGCAATAATCCCAGCCAAAAGTCGCGGTGCCATTAAGTATCGCATCGGATCGACAGCCATAGAGCGTAGGGCATCTAACTGCTCTGTAATTTTCATTATGCCAATTTCTGCTGTAATCGCAGAGCCTGCGCGCCCAATGACCATTAAGGCTGTAAGAACTGGTCCAAGCTCGCGAATAAGACTGAGCGCTACCGCCGATCCCGTGAAGGCGCTGGCTCCAAACTTAGAGAGTGTATAGACCCCTTGCACCGCCAATACAGCTCCCGTGAAGATCCCAATCAAAGCCACCACCAAAGTAGACTTAACGCCAATCTGGTAGAGCTGATCCAGGAATAGGCGATAGCGGAAGGGAGGGGAAATTAAGCCGGCTAAGGTTTTCCCGAGAAATATCCAGGAACGACCCCACGCTTCGGTAACATTAGTGACCGTTCGTCCAAGGGCTTCTGTGGCATCAACTACTGGCATGTGGCTTAAAGATGAGCTTAACCAGCCTAATAATAAAGCGCAAAGGGTAGCATCATTCAATCTCGAGACCACCTAAGTAGCAGGACCGGACCCTTTGTAGCCTAGCGCAGTCACATAGAACTCTTTAGAGGTATTACGAGATGAGTCAAGCTCGGTACGGGTTAGTTTTTCATAACGTGGGCGCAAAGTTCTAATAAACTGCTCGGTCTCATTGCCCTTAAAAACTTTCATTACCAAGGTGCCACCCTTACGTAGCATTTGCTCAGCTATATAGGCTGCGAGCTCTGCACAAGCTACAGTACCTGCCTGATCAGCCTCTTTGATTCCAGTCAGCTTAGGCGACATGTCTGAAAGGACTGCGTCAAATGCTCCCCCAGCTAGGCTACGCATTTGAGCCTGGTTACTTTCATCTCTAGCATCACCCACCAGCAACTTTACTTGTGGAAATTCGTCAAAAGGCTCCAGTTCAACTAAATCGATGCCAACAACAGCCCCCTGTGCTCCGACGCGCGGGGCAGCAACCTGAATCCATCCACCAGGCCAGCAGCCAAGATCCAAAATCTTAAACCCTGGTTTTATAATTTTATATTTATCGTCTAACTCAGCCAGCTTGTATGCAGCACGGGAGCGAAAACCCTCTGCTTTCGCCTTGTTATACAAATGATCTTTGCGGTTATACTCGGCCATAGGGGGATAGCTTATAGCACGCTAGCGGACAAAAGGCATTCTAATAGTAGGGGAATGTTTTGATACTAGAAATTTACTTGAACTAGCGTCAACTTTATTATATAGAATTTTTATAGAAAGATGAATCAAGCATTAGCAGATCAGTTGAAGGAGACACATATGCTAGAAGACCTCGCAATCAGTATCGACTTTGTGGCGGCCCTGTTAACTCTCGCCTTTATCATTAAACTCCTTCTTGAGCGCACTCCATCTCAACTACACCCAAAGTATAGGTTTGAGAAACGATCCCTCATGAATCAGCGCCTCTACCAACGCCCAAGTTATGCACTTCTAAGAGCACGCTAAGCGGCGCTATTTGGAACTTGACCCAGTTCACGGTATGCTTCCGATCCTTCCGCTTCCGGCGGAGAAGTTTTCACGCAGGAGTCACTCTTCCATGACGGAGCATACCGCGGCTGGTCACAGCCATCTCCAAAATTTAAATTCCCCACAACTCGAGGCAGTACTTCACCATACAGGTCCCATTTTGGTGCTTGCAGGCGCTGGTAGTGGTAAGACGCGTGTATTAACCAACCGTGTAGCCAATCTAGTGCTGCAGCATGGAGTTCGCCCAGATCAAATTCTAGCTGTAACTTTCACTAATAAAGCTGCTGAAGAGATGCGCGCTCGTCTTTCTGCCTTGCTGGGGGATGCATCAAAGCGTCTGTGGATTTCAACCTTCCACTCTGCAGCTCTGCGAATGCTACGCCGCCATGCACACGTCTTAGGCTACGCTGCCGAATTCGCAGTTTATGACGAGCAAGATACAAAAAGTGTCCTTAAACAAGTAATGCGAAGTCTGAATATTGATGAGAAGCGCTTTCCGCCCCAGCTTTTCTCGCGCTACATCGACCAATGCAAGAATGCTTTCGTACTACCACAAACAGCGCTTAGCCATGCGCGCGACTTCGCTGCCAAACAGCAAGCTGAGGTTTACGAGCTCTATCAGCGTGAGTTAATGCGAGCAAACGCCATGGATTTTGGCGATCTATTGGTTAACGCAGTGCTGCTACTTAAGCGCTTCCCTGACATTCTTCGCATGTATAGAGAGCATATACACTTTGTGCTAGTTGATGAGTTCCAGGACACCAATACCGTCCAATATATGTTCATCCGTTATATCTCCGAGCCGCGTCGCAACCTGCTAGTAGTAGGGGACGATGATCAGTCCATCTATGCATTCCGCGGCGCTACAATTAAAAATATCCTAGAATTTGAAAAGGATTTTCCAGAAACAAAGGTAATCAAACTCGAGCAGAACTACCGCTCCAGTGGCAATATCTTGACCGCTGCCCACGCCGTAATTGAGAAAAATAGCGCACGCAAAGCAAAGAAGCTCTGGACCGACCAAGGGCCAGGTACGCCAATTATGCTGTACAACGCACCCGACGAAGGGGCCGAAGCTCGCTTTATCGCAACCCAAATCACCGCCCAGCACAGAGCTGGCCTAGGTTATAGCAAGTTCGCTGTATTCTACCGAACAAATGCCCAGTCCCGCGCACTTGAAGAAGCGTTCATCGCCAACAAAATCCCTTACAAGATATACGGCGGTCTGCGCTTTTATGAGCGCAAGGAAATTAAAGACATTATCGGATATCTTAAACTTCTAGCTAATGAGAGCGACAATCAGGCGCTGCTGCGGGTAATTAACACGCCTCCACGCGGAATCGGAGCTCAGACGGTGCAGGGTCTGGAGGATTTAGCAAACGCCAAACAAATATCTCTGATGGCTGTAGTTCGTAGTGGAGAAGTGGCGAATAAGGGCGTGTTAGCATTTCTAGCCCTAATCGATGATCTCCGCGCCAAGGCGGACAAACTGCCACTTGGTGAGTTAATCTCAGATGTAATTAAATTATCCGAATATGGCCCACGCTTGCAGGCCATGAAGGATCCGGCTGCGCAGTCACGTGTAGAAAACCTTCAGGAACTAGTAGCAATCGGGCGTACCATGGAGAATGCAGCGCCTACACCTAGAGAAACTCTTCAGGTCTTTTTAGATCGAGTTTCTTTGACCGCATCGGCTGACCTGCCACAGGAGAGCGACACTCCCGCCGACAAGAACGAATCAATTGCAATGATGACCTTACACTTGGCGAAGGGACTGGAATTTCCAGTAGTCTTCCTCACAGGCATGGAAGAAGGCCTGATTCCACACTACCGCTCAATCCCTGATCCGGTTGCATTAGAGGAAGAGCGACGACTTTGTTACGTTGGCATTACACGCGCCATGCAAAAACTCTTCATAACTCGTGCCCAATCACGCGGCATGTTCTCAGCTGGTGACGGATTTGGCTACACCGGAACACTTCGCGAAGTCAGTCGTTTTATGCGCGATGTTCCTCCAGAGACTTTAGAAAGTACCTCGGATGACTTCTTTTCAGAGTCAGTGCGATTCGAAGCAGAGGAGGACAATGATTCCTACGGCGAGCGCTCTTACAACCAAGCTTGGAAGTCCGAGAATGCTCGTGGCAAGAGTTCAACTTGGAATGGCAACAAACAAAAAGGCCAAGGATGGCGCAACTATCAAAGTCGACCAAAGAAGCAGGCACTTGACGAACTTCCCGCGCTGCCAAAGCTTGTAAAGCCAGCCGATCAAAT
>JAIBBV010000044.1 GCA_019694465.1 Oligoflexia bacterium | reverse complement strand
CAGCGACGACCCAGTGGCCTGTCTCCGCGTGGCGCGCATGGCGCTCGCCTATCGCAATCATTTCAAGCGCGATTTCTTTATCGATCTGATCGGCTACCGGCGCTATGGCCACAATGAGGGCGACGATCCGACCTTTACTCAGCCTTTAATGTATTCTGAGGTGCAGGCCAAGAAGACTCTGCCGGAAATTTATGCCGCGACCTTAAAGGAGCAGGCTCTTATAGACGAGGGCGAGTTCTCCGCAGTGCGCAAGGATTTCGGTGAGCGCTTTCAGGCTGCACGTAAGGCGAAAAAGCCTTTAGCACAGGGTCCAGCTTGTGCAGTGCACGGAATGCTAAGACCGCCGCCGCCTTCTACAGCTGTCGCGGCTGAGCGTTTAGAGCGCATAGCTCGTACATTCGCTGAATATCCGGATGATTTTAAGCCGCATCCTAAGTTGGCAAAGATTTTAGAGAAGCGCTTAGAGGCTGTGCGCAGTGGCTCCGGAATAGATTGGGGACTTGCGGAGGCCTTGGCTTTTGGTTCTCTTGTTAGTGAAGGTGTTCGTGTTCGCCTGAGTGGTCAGGACTCAGGTCGAGGCACGTTTAGTCAGCGCCATCTACTGCTGCGAGATTACTCTACTCAGAAAGCTTACGCTCCATATTCGCAGTTAATGGCCGAAGGGGCTGCGCCATTTGAGGTTTATAATAGCGTGCTCTCGGAAGCCGGAGTAATGGGTTTTGAGTTCGGCTACTCAACCATTGCCCGTCAAAGTCTTGTACTTTGGGAGGGCCAGTTTGGGGACTTTGCGAATGGAGCTCAGGTAATAATTGATCAATTCCTGGCAAGTTCAGAGGCCAAGTGGGGCGAGCTTTCTGGTTTGGTCCTAATGTTACCGCATGGATTTGAAGGGCAGGGGCCAGAGCACTCCAGTGCGCGGCTTGAGCGCTACCTACAGTTGAGCGCAGAGAATAACTGGATGGTGGCTTATCCAAGTTATGCCGCTCAGCAGTTTCATCTGTTGAGGCAGCAAGCGTTAGTCGAAATAAAACGGCCCTTGGTGGTTATGACACCCAAGAGCTTGTTGCGTTTGCCGCAAGCAGCGTGCTCTCTGCTTGAACTGAGCTCTGGCCGGTTCGAGCCTGTGCTTGCAAATGACTTCGGAAAGGGTGCCGGCAGCCTAGTTCTTTGCTCCGGGCGTGTGTACTACGATGTAGCAGGCGCTCTCGAGAAATCTAAGAAAGCAGCACGAGTATTGCGAGTTGAGCAATTGTATCCCTTCCCGGCTAAGGAACTCATGGCCCATATGCCAAAGGGAGTTAAGGAGTGCATTTGGGTTCAGGAGGAGCCTCGAAACATGGGCGCCTGGAACTATATTCAACCCCTGCTGCATAGCGAATTGGGTTTGAACGCAAGCTTTATTGGACGGTCCGCTAGCGCCAGTCCGGCAACCGGTTCCCATAAGCGTAGTTCAGTTGAGCTATCGGACTTCTTGGCAGAGCTAGTTAAGGCTGTATAGAATGGCGCGCGTGCGCGCCATATTCTACGATTTAGAGACTTCAGATTCAGAGCTAATTGGGCAAATTCTCAATTATTGCTTCATTTTTGTGAATGAGCGGCTTGAGCCAATTTCAGAGTCCTCAGGTTTAGTTCGCATTTCACGGCTACAGCTCCCGAGTCCTGGAGCTATTCTGGCAAATAAAACTGATGTCGTGCTGCACCAGCAGCGTGCGCAAGATAGCGAACGGCAAGCCTTAGCTAGGATTCACAAGTTTTTAAGCGATTGCGTTGCAGATGCCCAAATGCCAATTGCGCTGATCGGTTTTAATTCGAGCAAGTTTGACTACAGCTATTTGCGGACTTCTTGGATCAGGAATGGATTCGATCCATTTGCGTGGAAAGATAGATTGATTGAGCGCGATGTTTTTTTAGCTGTCAAAAAGCTTGTGTGCTCCAAACCTGAATTTCCCTTTCCAGTAGTAACTGACAAGGATGGCAAAAAGCGGCGTTCTTTGCGTCTAGAGGCGCTCGGGCATGAATTTGGCCTGCTGTCAGGAGCTCAGGCGCATGAAGCCCGTGCTGACGTTCTGCTGACTCTACATCTGTGTGAGCTACTGCGAGATAAGTTCAAGACCAATTGTGTTACAATGGATACCTATGAGGGGCGTCCGTATGAGCGCTTGGCTCGTAAGCCGGAAGTAATATGGGCGCTTGAGCCAAATTACGACGAAGTGGAAGGGGAGCGAACCAGGCGGGTTCCGTACACGTTGCTAGATGTAAATCGCAATTATTCACTTTGGGTCGATCTGGCTCGCTACGATGCGGGCAAGGGCAGGGCGGCCATTACTGCTATAAAAAAGGCTGGAGCATCGTTTTTTATATCTCCAGAGCAACCGCACGACGAGGCATGGCTGAAGAAGGCCAAACTGGCCCAGGATGAATTTAAGGCTATGTCGCTGGATACTTTTTGGGGCAAGCCGTACTGCGATGTTGAACAGCATATTTTCAAGCTCGACTTTGATGTGCGAGAGGCTTTGGCCAGCGCGATCCATACAGGTGATAGTTCTGATTTAACTAAGCTCGCCGACAAGGACGGCTTGGCTCTACTTATACGCTATCAGCTTGCAAATTATGTAAAGGGAAGCGGCGATGACGCTCAGATGGATGAGCGCCTTAAAAAGTACGCCTTGAGGCGTTACGGAGGTCAGGTAGTTTTGTCAAAACATGAGCCAACCCAGGATGCGCCGGCTAGAATGCATCCCACTCTGCAAGAGCTGCTTGATCAGATGGAGGGTTTAGCTACCAAGTGTGAGGCAAGTGACAAAGAACTTATGAGTAAATTGCGCGAGTTTTACCTAAATTCAGATATTGTGCGGGTTGCAGGTGCTCAGCTCATCCGCCATAAGTAATCCAACATAGGCATATCAAGTCGGCTGGCAGCGCTGCCGATATCAGATAGGGAGGCCTCGGGCGTGCGTATGCCAAACTTTTCTGGCAAGTCGTATTATGAAATTCTAGGTGTGGCGCCTGAAGCTGCTGAGGAAGATATTCGGCGCGCCTATAAAGAACTTGCTCGCGTTTATCATCCAGACTCACATTTCTTTGATGAGATACTAGGGGCCAAAGCTGGACCACCGTCGGAAAATGACACATTCAAGCTCATTACGCATGCCTACAACATACTCACGAATCGGGAGCAAAGGGCGGCATACGATCGAATTTTGCCGCGCAATTTGGCAGCTTGGGATGATGACAGAATTCCAGCTGGGATGGGGGATGCGCCCTTTCCGGATCCTGCTTTAATCAGGCCGGCCAGAACCGCTGCTGCTTTCGGAGTATTTGGAACCCAGTCCAAGGAAGAACTCAATTCGGCATTTGATGAGCCAGAGCAATACAAGGCCCCGAGTAACGTGGGGTTTTTCGAGGCGCTTATGTCTTTCTTCGGACGCTCAAGTGGCAACCAAAAGTAGTTTTGCCTAGGGCGCCGCTTATATGGCAGTCACAGCAGTTATTTCTGCAAGCGCTTGTGCTATACGCTTTAGTGAATGCGAAAGAATATTCCTCTCTTCTACTTACATGAAGCTTTCTTGATGCTAACGCTCGCGCTGCAGGCGTTAAGTGTTCCCTATCTATTTTTTTCGCTTAGTGGTGGACTACGCGCCTATTTTGCATGGGCACTCTGTAATTTTTTCATCGTGCTAATTTTGGTTGTGCCGCTGTTTGATTTGGCGATGCGAATCCGTCAGCCGCGCTTGATGATGTTGCTTTGGCTGGCTGGTGAGCCGCTAGCGGCATATTTCTTCTCAAGAACAGAGCATCCCAACGCGCTGTTAAATCTGATTCCAGCATCTATCTGCTTCGCGCTATTTTGCGCTGGTTATTGGCCGATTCGTCATTGGTGGTTTTCTATAAGTGGCACGGAGGGCACGGTCGGGCGCCAGGTCTCAACATTATTGATTGCGCGTGTTGCTACGGGTGCAGTTGGAGCGTTGGCCACTGGCTACCTTGGAGATAGATTTGGTCTAGGGGTTGTTTTTCAACTCTCATTGGTAACGGCATGCTTGTCGCTGCTGCCACTGGCGCTATTGGAGCTGCCCAAGCAAGGCGAGCTACCAGGACGGCAGTCCTTGGCGGGTATTGTAAGGTTCAACTTGGCGCGCAAAATTAAGCCTTCGTATTTTTGTGAGGGAGTTGCTGAAATTGGGCTGAGCTCTATGTGGGGCGGATTGTTGTTGGTGCTATTGCCAGGAATTAAGCTAGTAGGGGCTGTTGTGGCTCTGGGGGCCCTTGGAAGCGCCCTGCTTGGCCGCGGTTTGGGTGTTGCCTTTGATAATAACAACCGCAGCCGACCGCTTGGTCTTGCGGTTTGGCTTAGAGTCTTTAGTTCTGGATTGGCCGTGCTGGCAGCCTACAATCCGCTGGCGTGGTTGCTTGTGGCGGCTGATACGGCCACGCGTTTAACCACCAATATCCTATATGCTTCGCTGGATTCCTATTTGTACGCGTTTAGTCGTGCAGCTGATCCGGTGCGGTTCATACTATGTCGCGAGGTGTTCCTTAACTTCGGCAGGTGCGTAACATGTGCCCTTGTTTTGTTGGTACTGGATAGCTCAAGCGTCGCAACAATATGCGCTGTAATGCTAATCGGAGGCCTTGCAAACTTAGGCTGGCTGCGACTGCCACAGGCATCAGTTGCACAAGCTCGAACAGCTCGCTAAGGGGAATTGAAGGGCCTGTAAGGTGACTAATTAGTGTATTGCCAGCCTGATTACAGGCCCCTACAATACTTCACCAGAACTAGAAAACTGGCGAAGTAAAAAGGGTGGTTTGCGTCACCCGATAAGTAGCTACAGTTTTAATATGCCCAAGAAATCTAGTGCTGAACATCTCCCCGCTGTGGCGGCGCGTTCCCGCGCCAGTGGCGGCTTTGAGGCCACGCATGAGCTTTGGGTGCGCTTGTCGGCTTTCCTTTCTTTGCGCTCCCCTAATACCCAGGATACATATCTTGGAATTCTTCGAGAGTGGTGCGAGTTCATTGGTGTAGAGTTCGGGAGCTCCGAAGGCGCAGCTCGCTTGGTCGCTGCAACCGACTTACATGCCGTCGCATACCGAAATTGGCTACATAAGCGGCCTGGAGAGCGTCCTAGAATGCGGCGAACTGAGTCCGAATCGAGAGCTGTGGACGTCCGGCGGGCGCGTTTGGCAAAGAGCGAAGGGCTCGAGGATACGCTTTCAAATGCCACGATTGCAAAAAAGTTTGCCGCCTTAAGGCGTATTTATCGCATGTTCATTGCGGCTGGGCTTGGCTGTAGTTCTAATCAATTTGATAGCGATAGGGTCCCTGCTCCGCCTAAAGAATCCGGGCGCAAGCGCCCTACTGAGATGATCGATTTCTCGCTCGTGCGGCGCGTGATATCTGTCCCAGATGCAACTAGTCCTAAGGGCTTGCGCGACAAGGCGATCTTAAGTGTTTTGTTCGGGGGCGCGCTTAGGCGTAGCGAAGCTTCGAGGCTTAGAATCGCTGATGTGCGTAAGACTGCACGTGGAACTATTTTTCTTTATTTACGTTCCACCAAGGCCAAGAAAGATGCTGAGCAGGCTTTGCCTGATTGGGCTGCAGCTGTGGTAAGTAAGTTAGTAGCGCAGCGGCGCCGAGAGAAGGCCGCTGATGCTGATTTCTTGTTTGTAAGTTATACTGGCCGCGGTGGGCGCAGTGCAACCAACCTGCCGGTCTCGGTTAGCGGAATTTACAAGCTTTTTAAACACTATTGCGAAAAGGCTGGCGCCGGCGCGTTCGTATCCCCGCATTCCGCACGCGCTACAGCTATTACTAAGCTGCTTGATCAGGGTATTCCGCATCGGGAGGTTCAGGGGTTTTCTAGACACTCTAGCATCCAGATGGTTGAGCTATATGATAAACGACGCATGAGCGTGGATCAGGGACCTGGGAAAGCGCTAGATTTTGAGTCTGAGTAGTGTAATATTCTTACATTGCTAAAGTTGATAACTACCTGATATTGCAAGCTAATTGCGACTGCGTTTATTTTGTCACTACAGTTTGTAGCAGCTGCGCCGATATCTAATTTGTATCGGCCTACTTGCAGCACCATTCGGGGTGTTCGGGCTTGCAGCAGGCCATATTAATGAGGAAGGAACCCATGAGAGTCGATCGTGCACAAGCACAGGATGTTATAGAGAGAGCGACCCCTGCTAGGCGCAGAGAGGCAGCACCAAGTGAGGAGAGAGAGTCAGATCGAGTAAATTATCGCCTGCGTTATAGGCGCGTTGAAAATTCGGACCTAGATCGGGCTGACAAGGCGGTATTACTTGAGCGCATTAAGTCGGCAGCGAGCGGTGGGGGTGATCAGTCTGAGCGTCCCGTGCGCAATTTGCGGCGCCTGCTGGCTGAAGCATAATTGTTTCTAATGTCCTGAGTCACTGATTCCTTGAATAATTGTAGCTCTGGACACTAGGGGGCCCGGACGAAGGGAGCAGTTTGGGCCCCTCTATTTGCCCTTGCCGTGCTTTTTGGCGACCTTCTTCTTTTTGACCTTTCCAATCTCCACTTGCACTCCGCCTTTGATTGAAGTGCTGCTGCTAGTGGACTTCAATGCATCATGTAGTAGCTGTAGCCACTCGCCGCCTGTAACGGGGAGCGCCGCGCTCCCGCAGTTTAGGAAGCGCCCTACTACGTTCGAATTAAACTGGTAGCTTCCACAGTCGGTGCGAACCAGCATGTATAATATTGGCTTTTTGTTTTCGACTACTCTTACACGAGGTAGTCCAGTCACAATCTTTAAAGCTTGGGGCGCGCTTTGAATGCTGGTGTCAATCGCTGCCACCTTTCCGAGCAGGCCCGCGTATACGGTTCGAGCTAGAAATGTGGCGTTACACTGACCAGCCGGATCTCGATCGTAGGTTAAGGTCCCAGTAAAAGTCCCCTTCTCGTCCACTCTGATTGCTAGGATGGCCTGTGTCGGAAGCTGCGCTGTGGGAACTGGTGTTGGGGTGGCGGTGGGAGAAATAACACCGTGATAGGCAAAAATGTGTCCGGGATTTGGAAACTGAGGATTCCCTTTAGCAGCTATTACAAAGTCCGATGCGCCATCAGAGTTGAAGTCGCATGAAGCAGCCAGTCCGCCGCCTGCTCCTGCTATAGCCGTACCATAGCCTTCACCTATGACTTGGCCGCCTGTCGCAATGGTAGGAAGTAGGCTTGAGTTAAGCTGGCATGTGCCGTTTGAAAAGGAGTAGAAGAATACCATTCCGGTGCCACTAAAGGCTCCGGCTGCTCCAACGGCGAAATCTCTCTGCCCGTCAAAGTTGCTGTCACCTAGCCCTTGCACTGAGGAACCGAAGAGGTCTCCCGCTGCGGCACCATCTAAGTTGCAGAGCACGGTGCCGCTGGCTGAGCCGAGCGCGATTAGGGCGCCGGAGTGTATTTCGACCCTACCTGCATCAACCCCTATTCCCGCAACATCAGCTAATGGGGCACCGATGGCCAAATCATCGAAGCCGTCCTGATTAATATCTCCTAGATTGGCGATTGCGTCCCCAAACTTCTCATTGGCTTGAGCTCCAGGAATTGTGGCAATCAAGCTTGAGCTAGTATTTGTTCCTAATATTCTAACTAGGCCGCTGGGGCCAGCTGCGGTTGTTGCTGATGGCGCGCTTGCTGCAAGATCATGACGTCCATCGTTATTGTAATCAGAAAGTTCCACCAAATGTTCGCCCAGGCCCTCGCCAGCTGCAGCGCCAACATAGTTCCTTAGTAGAGCAGGACTCCCGCTCGCTACCAAATCATAAATCAACACTGCGCCGTCGTTGGTGGTGAAATTAGATCTGTCAGGTGCCGAGATAGCCAAGTCAGCAATTCCATCGCCGTTGATATCGCCAACTGGAGATAGTGCATTACCAAAACGCTCGAATGACTGAGCTCCAGAAATAGAGAGTGTCGGAGCAGTAGCTAGATTCGTGTATACGTAAACCGAACCTTGGAGGTTTCCCGGTGCTCCAACGGCAAGATCGCTCAATGTGTCTGAGTTTATGTCAGGTATAAAAGCAGCTGCATGCCCAAATCGCTCGCCGCCTATGGGCGACCCAGGAAAAGCAATGTTATTGGACAGGGTGTTACTGGCGAGATCGTATATATCTACTGCGCCTACATCCTGTGTGCTCGATATCGGCCTACCGGGGGCTCCAACTACAATTCTTGGCCCACGACAGCTTAAGGCAGCTCCGAAGTCTTCGTTCGGGTTAGTACCTGAGATATCAATAAAGGGTTGCGCAATTGCAACAGAACTAAGGCTTAGTACTCCCAAGCTAAAAAGTAAGCTTATTGGAAAGTGTGAGGGTATGTTCTTCATCATGGCCAAATACTTATAAAATATCCCAGCTATATCCGGCTGATGCTGTAATGTGGTCTGCTAAGCTGCGCATCTCATCATCTTCGTGCGAGATCAGGCGCGCTATGTTTTGATTCATGCGGCGTTTCGCCTGTTGGGTAAAGATAGTCGCAATTTCGAGCTCATGCTTGCAGGCGCCCTCGCCTTTGGCGGCCAGCATCTTGCTTACGCGCGATAGCACGCATAGTCCAACAAATAGATCTAGTGACACCTCAGCTACACGTTTAGTCGGAAATTGCATTCCGATTATTTCCTTTCCATATCGGCGAAGCAATTCATCGCTCGCCTTCGACAAGCGCTGAGTATATTCCTGATATACCTTGGCTTGGTCACTCAGCGCTGGATGTACGGCCACCAATTTTTCGCGTCCTAAACTTGTAATTTCGGAGAGTCTTTTGCCGGCATAACCAGAAAGAACGCCGAAGCCCTTAATCGGATCGTTGAATATTTTCCCTACGCTGGATTTAATTTCCTTTAGGTACTCGCCTGCCTCTTTTAGTCCAGATAAGCCGACGTATAGGCGCAAGATCTCATTAGTACCCTCGAAAATCATGTTGATGCGAGAATCGCGCATGACCAATTCGTAAGGGTATTCCTTCATGAATCCGTTGCCGCCGGCGATTTGGAGCGCCTCGTATGCAACCATCCAAAGCGACTCGCTCGCAAAAATCTTGCTCATAGCGGCTTCAATCGAGTAGTCCTCTACGCCTGAGTCAATGTAGTGCCCCACCATAGTAACGGCACACTCGCTGGCGAAGCAATTTACGGCCATCTGTGCCAATTTCTCTTTGACTAGTCCAAATTCGGCTATTGGCCGCCCGAACTGCTTACGCTCTGCAGCCTGCTTAGCTGACAAAGCGATCAGGCGCTTCATGGCCCCGACGCAGCCGCCTCCAAGGCCCGTGCGTCCGTTGTTCAAGATACTCATGGCAATCTTGAACCCCTTCCCAACTTCACCAAGCACGTTAGCGGCTGGAACAACTGTATTTTCAAAACTTACTGTCGTTGTGGCTGAGGCTCGAATTCCAAGTTTATCTTCTTTAGGGCCAGACTTGATCCCGCCGAAGTTACGCTCCACTAGGAAGGCCGTTAGTTTGCCGTGTTCATTTCCGGTGCGCGCGAAGACTGTAAAAAATTCTGCCATAGCGCCATTGGTGATCCAGATTTTTTCGCCGCTAAGAGTCCAGGAGCCATCGGGGTTTTGGTTTGCGTTGGTTTTAATCGAACCAGCATCGGAACCAGACCCGGGCTCCGTAAGACAGAAGGCAGCGATCATTTCACCGCTTGCGAGCTTAGGAAGATACTTCTTGCGTTGTTCTGCGTTGCCAAACAGCAGTACTCCCTTCATACCAATTGAACTATGTGCTCCTATGGTTAAGGAGGTGGATGCGTCATACCTACTAGTCTGCTGTAGAACGCGGGAATAACCGATGTTTGAAAGTCCAAGACCACCAAAGTCCTCGGGGATAATCAGCCCAAACAAGCCAAGCTCACGCAGCTCCTGTATGTAGTCCTCAGGTTGGGCGCCCTTGTGGTCGAATTCCCGATACTCCTTCTCCTTGGGGGCCATAAACTTATCAATAGAATCAAGCACTAAGCTTAATGTTTCCGCCTCACTGGCATTGACAGTGGGGAATGGAAACAAGTTGTCTTCTACGATTTTGCCAAGAAAAAGGGACTTAGCGACGCTGGCTTCTGTCTTTAATGAGGGCGTTTTGGAATTAGGCATGTAAATGCTCCAAAAGCACGGAACCTACAAGAGATTCCAATGATCTAAAAGTATATCGGCAAAAGTACTGGAACAACTTATATTTTTCGGGTGGCTCTTTGTCTTATATGAACTTGCTGGATGGCAAAGTTAATATTTGAATTTGTCACTGGCGTGTTCTAACCCATTTGGTGTGCGTGATTTATGAGATTTTTGTCCTTCGGCAGCGCTCGCATTGTTATTTCCCTGTCGCTGGCGAGCATGTTCTTTTGCTCAGCCCTATCTGTATTAGCTGAGCCGACTGATGGTGCGCAGAGCGCTTCCTACTCTGCCTTAAATGGCAAGACCATTCGCTCTATTCGAGTGCATGTGCGCGATATTTTTGATGAGGAGAATCTGTCTGCCCTTTATCGCTTTGCTAACAGCTTGAAGGTTAATACCAAAGAGCAAGTTGTGCTGAGGGAATTGCTTTTTAAGGAAGGAGATAGTTTCGATGATTTCGTGCTTCAAGAAAGCGAACGTAACCTACGTTTGCTCGGATTTTTACGTGAAGTTCGAATCGTGCCTAAGGCAGATGGAGATTCAGTCGATGTGGATGTCTATTCCCAGGATACATGGACCATAATTCCTCAGTTCTCATTCACTTCTGGCACCGGCAATCAGAAGCTTGCGGCTGGCCTGGCAGAAAATAATTTATTGGGCTTGGGCAAGCGAGTTGAAGCGCTGTACGAGGAGGACCGCAATCGAAGCTCGTATTCTGCTTTGTATGACGATCCGCGTGTGTGGGGCACGCTCAACCGTGCTTTAGTCGCGCACCTTGAACGTACGGACGGGGATGAGACCCTATTTTTGTTTGGGCGCCCCTTCCGCAGCTTGGTAGATAAGTTTTCTTGGGAAACTAACTTAAATACATCCAACACGATTGGCCGATTATTTGAAAATGGCGACGAGCGATTCATCTTTCGGCAGCGCCACACAGATTTGGGCCTGGGTTATACCATGGCACATGGTGACCCAAAGGTTTCTGTTGGGCGCTACAGTCTCGGGTACCGCTACCAGGACGATCGCTTTTCCGATGCGGATGCGGGCGATTATGCCGATTTAAGCTTGAACCCCAATAATCTTAGCCATGATCCGGATCTGCTGGCTGACCTACGCCGCTTTACCGGTCCCAGCTTTGGCTATGAGCAGGTAGAGCCTGACTTTATCAAGATGACATACATCGACCGTTTCGAGTATGAAGCTGACTACAATCTCGGAAACGATCTTTCTTTGACAGGGTTTGCGGCTCCCGGATTTATGGGTTCTAGTCGGGATACTTTTCTTTTCTCAGGAAATGATAGCGTAGGCTATCGTTTCTCTAACACTGCATTTGTACGCGGCGAATTGGGTGGCAGTACTCGCGTAGATGATGACGGGCTAGCTAATAGCATCGTGCGCACAGAGATTAAATTTTACGATGTATTGGGTTTACTTGAGCTTGGTAATTTGCCGCTTGGTCGCCACACCCTCGCCGCCAACCTAACTTTGGATATCGGAAGCGATCTTGATCGGGATAGAGAATTTCTACTTGGTGCTGACACCGGTTTACGCGGATATACTGCTAAAACATTTACTGGTGATAGGCGCCTGGTGTTCAATCTCGAAGATCGTGTGCATATCGCGGATGATGTCTTTAAGCTTGTTAGCGTTGGTGCAGCAGCATTTTTTGATGCCGGTGGATCTACCCGCGAAAGTCTTGGTGAATTGATTGGCAGCCACATGTATTCTGATGTCGGAGTGGGGCTGCGCTTCGCATTTCCGCGCACTACCGGCGGTCGAGTATTTAGAATTGACTTGGCCTTCCCGCTACGGGACGGGCCGGACGGATCTAATAGCTTCGAGCCGCGTCTGATCCTAACAGGGGGCCAGTTGTTTGGCTCCTACTTAAGGTCTGAGACTGATGGGCCTGAAAGAGCTAGTGTTGGAATTGGTTTCGACCGCTAAGCGAAGCGGCCAAGTTTTTGGGCGCACTGAAACTGTGGTTAATTTTTGCTATTAGCTTGGGCATAATAATTTCAGGTAGTTAAGTAATAACATTTAGGCCGGACGACGTAAATTTCACAATAACAACTGCCGATAGTAATCTAGATCTTAAGTGGGGTGAATAACTATTGGTAGATGGTCATATTATGAAGCGCATATTCGCCTTGTTAGTCCTTGCTTGGGTACTGCACCCCACTTGCTCCCAAGCGATTTCCCCCTATCGCATAGAGTTGCGAGGAGATTTTTCAAAGTTAGAGTCGCGATCGGCGCGCCATGTACGGTTAAGCCTGTTTACGCATGAAGGAGTTCGGAAAGTCGAGCTGCAGGCAAAAAATTTTACAGCCCAAAGAGCGTCTTCCAGGGATAGGTTTTTTACTGGCAGGGCTATCGGTCGTAGCTCACAGAACCTTCCACGATTCGCCAGGGGCGTTTCGGCTAGTGTAACTGGAGACAAGCTCGAGCTCACTTTGTTTGGTTCCAAGCGCGGGAGAGCCTATGTTGCTAAGTTTGATAGATCTCAGCTAAGCCAAGCGGGGCCGATTACCGGCCGGCTAGGTCATCTTCCTTCAAATTTTGCGCTGCCCTGCCCGCTTGGAGTTAAGGCACATACCCTTCCTCAAACTGTGGGCAGCTTGGCCTTGGAGTTTGGCGCTGGGTCAGGCGCGCTATATAACCCCTATAAGGTTGTCGACATTGCCACACTTGCTGATCATGGCTTCTACGGGGTGCATGGCTCCTCTTCTGATTCTGATATTTTAGCGAAAATGGCAGCTGCTTCGGCATTTTGGGAAGATGACGTGGGGCTTTCGTTGAATGTTATATCGCAAGCCACTAATCAGACAGCGGGAACGGATCCTCTGACATCAAGCACGGATTCTAATACTTTGCTTGAAAATTTTGCGTGTACGTATGGGTATTGCAATTCTGGCTTTCACTCTGAATGTGTGATTGATGGCTTTGACTGTAGCGGCGTTACCTACCAAGGAAGCTTGGACTCTTCAGCGGATCTGTATACGCTATTTACAGATAGAACATTAAATTCAAGTGTGATTGGGCTAGCCTACCTAGGTACAGTTTGCCAAATATCGGGTGGACTTGCCTATAATTTGATTGGGGCAGATGGCTACTCTGTTTGGCCGTATGCGCACCTAATTATTGCGCATGAGTATGGACATAGTTTTAACGCTCCGCACTCCAGCGATAACTCACTTATGGATCCGGTGCTGGACCCTTCCATCACTGGTTTTGGTGCGAGCAGTGTTTCCACTATTACCTCGTATGTAGATTCGTTCGGCAGTTGTTTGGCTGATGGAGCTCCTAATTATAATCTTGGCGTGACATTGGAGTCAGTTTCATACAGCAAGTCGTCCAAGCGCTTCAGTTTCAAGATTAGTACCGACAACATGCCTTTGCAGGGCGTTACCAGTTGCAGGTTGCGTTTAGTCGGTGCTAAGACCGCCGCTGATGCGCTAAACGGTAGTGGTTCTAGCAAGGAGCTATATGAGCCGCACACTATCTCGGCTAGTGCGGATTTGAGTAGCTCAAAGCGTAGTTCTAAGGCGCTTAGCTATAAATTCTACACAGGTAATAGTTCGTCTACGCGCTACTTCGTAGCCGAGCTAACTTGTGGTTCTGAAATCGCAAGCTCAGCCGCCAAATCGCTCAAATTTACTAAACTTAGTTCGAAGACTAATATCCTCACGACGCTGGATAAGGCGCTCTAGGCGATCTGGCGACTAGAAATCAGCAAGCAGATTTAAGGCGGGTGCCTACGCTAACTTTCGACTGACTCGGGTCTCCGATGTCTCAGAGACTACGGGTAAATATTGATAGAAATATGCGACTTCGCTACAGGGAAAATGATCTGGGGGCTTATAGACTTATGTTAGCTAAACCTCGATTCCTAAGGATATTGGCAGCTCTTTGTATGATTTGAGAGCGGACCTTAGCTCCTACCTAAA
This sequence comes from Oligoflexia bacterium, assembly GCA_019694465.1. Lineage (GTDB taxonomy): Bacteria > Bdellovibrionota_C > UBA2361 > UBA2361 > JAFLCA01 > JAIBBV01. The sequence continues at coordinate 19,956 of JAIBBV010000044.1, read as the reverse complement.
GTCCCACAATTCTGGCCCATTTTAACCGATTGATCTCGCGCTATACCCAGGACTGGCGGGCCTAAATACAGCCCCAGGACGCTATGCCTTGTTTAGCGTAGAAGCCAAATTACGCTCCCCTTAAAATGCAGCACCCTAATTTTATATAAAAAAATACCCCCGTGTGTATCTCTACACCGGGGGTACGCTGAAGCTAAAACTAACTTTAGCTAATCAGGCTGGCGAATTATCTACGAGACTTCTTCGCCTTACGTGTTGACTTTTTCTTTGTCGCCTTCTTAGCTTTCTTCTTAGTTGCCATGAGTATATTTCTCCAATTACGCGAAGTTAGTTTTCCTCGCGAGTATATAGTCGCCTCAAAGTCTTATCGACCTATTGGCTGCGATGTGCCTGACTAGCGAGCGATCACAAAACAACAGTCACTTCGCCTTCAGCACGCTGCGAGCGCTTGTGCAGAAAAATTTCTTGCAACAGTTGCGCTCACATCTTGATACTGCCACCAAGTTGTGATCTTGGCAAGCAATAAGTTTGATGTGAGCGAGTAGAGTTAGGATTCGCGCGATCGATGAAGCGCCTCCACGATGTAGCCAAGCACAAGATCTATGTCGCTCCACGCGCGAAGTGCTGTGTCATTCATGCATTTGCATGCGCAGATAAGTCGCAGCAGTGAATGATTCATGTACGGGAGAATTGTTCCAAGAGTTGTGCCATCGCTCGAAGCCGTTGTGCCAAGTTACCCCAACACTAGTCGCGCAATCTTTGTACACGCTGCTGATGGGCCCGAGGCATGCCAACTACTCAGTATTGATACAGTCATTTCAATGAGTTATGCGGTGATGTAGGGGGTTAAAAATCGACTCTAGTACGAAAAACTTTTAGCCGAAGTTATCTCTGAAGCGGCTCTGCATTTAGAGTCGCGCTGCTTAGTGAGGTCATCGCCCATGTCTGAAGAACGCTCAGAAGAACAGAAAGTTTGGGACGCTGCGCGCTATTATGCTGGCGCATTCGGATCAGTGCCAAATTCATTTAGCACTACTATCCGTTCCCTGATCTCAGATCATCAGGCCAATCCAAACGAGTACAGCAACGCAGGCCGCTTTTTGGCTGGTCGCTTGGTGCGCAGTCCGTCTATGCAGGTGCGATTGCAATATGCGATTGCTACTTACAAGCCGGAGGTGGCACTAGCGGGGGAGCCTTCTCCAGCAGAATACTTAAAGGTATTGAAGCCTTATGACCTAGCGGCATTGTTCGGTACAATTTATTCTTATCGAAAGTTCCGCAAGCGCTGCGATGCTCAGGAATTCTCAATACTCTCAAAAATTATCCAAGAAGCCGCCGATGTGGGTGGCTTGCTGGGCCTAGCCATCCCCAAAATTGGCTTCGCTTGTGGTCTATTAGCGGGGGCGTTCAGCATTATGAGCATCTGTCCAATGATGCTGCAGGACATTAAGGCTTTTAAGGAATACAAGCGTAAGACTAAGCCCAAAGGATTTCGTTACAATCTTCAATTTGAGTTAGAGACATTCCAAACTACACATGCCCATATTTGCTCTTGGATTATTCCGCCATTGGGCTATGGAGTGCAGCTAGCTAGACCGATGACGGAAGGATTTCTCGGCGAGCTTAGTGGGATAGCTCCAGTGGATGCGGAGGCTTACAAGTTCTACATTACGATGATTTGGATTGAGTCCCTACTCAAGACAGGCAATCCTCCGGAAATAGTCCATAAGGGCGGGTACTATCCTGTAAAAACGGACATGGACAAGCTCTTAGCTGCAGTGGCCGATATTCAGGGGTCCGGCAGCAAGCACTCTTGGCTAGAGAAAGGAAAAGAGGACGCGGGAGCTCAGGAGTCAGAGGAAATCCCGGATGAGGAAATCCCGGACGAGATTCGAAAACAGCTACGCGAGTAAATTTCTGATTTTAACAATTAGCGTTCCAGATCGGCGCTGGGCTAGTTAGTCTAGTGAATCGACCCAACCAGCTTGCTACAGAAGCTAGCTACCTGCTTAGCGGAGAGTTTTGATTTTACTCCAATCTTACGTGCGTTAACCTGAGCACTACGCGATGCCCCTCCGGCGCTGAAGGTTACTCTGATTGGCTTGCTTGAGAACAGCTTGGGGAATGTGCCAGCTGCTGAGGAGGCGCCGTCTACCATTGTGTCGTACGCAACTCCCTCACAAGCCTGGCCGTTAACCGCAGCCTGAATTGCGATTGGGCCGTTTCCGAAACCTTTTCCTTTAATTTTGAACTTCTTGCCACTGCTCAAGGTCCCCTTGCCTACTGCGCTCACGGCTAGCTTTGTGACCACAGCGCTATTTCCAGCCCCGTTATCATCGCAAAGCTTGTTCCATTGTAAGCCTAGGTTGTTATAGACCTTGGCGGGCGCATTTACAGCATAGGTATCGCTGCCCTGCCCTGGTGCCCCGTTTAGACCAACCGTAGCGGTTGAAGCAATTGCGCTCTGGGTCTTGGCGTCTTGGAAGCGTACGAAGGTTCTACTGCTATTGTCACTGTTTAGCTGCAAGTAAACATAAGCGAGGCCGCTTGAAGCACCATATTGTTTGGCTTCCCAGCGGATTGTTACCGAGTTTTGGTCACTTGCTACTCGGACACCCTGTGTGGTGCCTAGGTTAGCAACTAAGTCAGTGTGCAACGCTGCGATTGAGTTATATGGAGCCGCGGCAGAGTTTTGATAGTCCATGCTGCTTGGCGGATTACCGAAGTAGAATACTCCATTTGGGGAAACGTAGCCGGAGACGAACTCGCGCTGCTTAAAGTTGAAGGTAAACGGAAGATCGATGCGGACGAAGTTAAGCTCATCCGCCTGCTGCACTATGGCGGCAGCATCCGCAGCGCTATTCGGAGTGAATGGGATCTGTTCAACAGAGTAGTTACAGGCTGGCAAATCAACTTGCGGTGGGACTGGATCGGTTTCGTTATAAACCATACGGGCAACATTTAGAGTACGACCTGTGCGCACAACGTTGGTTAGCGTGCTAAGCGGTACGCCAGCATCGTACACGCGCTGAATAGCTTGGCTGGCGCTTAGTCCAGGTTCATTTGCGAGCAACAGTGCCAAGGCTCCTGAAACATGAGGTGTTGCCATGGATGTGCCAGAGTACGAAGCATATGTGTTATTTGGGGTAGTGCTAACGATGTCAGCACCGGGAGCGGCTATGTCTACGCTCTGCGCACCGTAGTTTGAAAATCCAGCCAAGTTACCACTTGATTCAAGCGCGGCCACTGAAACAACATTCGGAAGATTGTAGCTAGCTGGGTAGGAAGGCGAAGCGTCATTGTCGTTAGACTCGTTGCCGGCTGCAGCTGCGAAGATAATCCCAGCATCATTGGCGCGGCTGATCGCGTCAAACATAGCCTGTGAATATCCACCACCGCCCCATGAGTTGTTAGACACGCGAATGTTTACACCGCGTGCCTTCATCATATTCATGTAATTAATTGCCTGAATCGCGCCTGAAAGGCTCCCCGAGCCGTTAGCTGCAAGAAACTTAAGGCCCATTATCTTGACGTGCCAGTTAACGCCGACTACGCCAGTGCCGTTATTGCCAAGCCCTCCAATTGTGCCGGCCACATGGCTGCCATGGCTATTGTTATCCATCGGATTCCCAGTTGGGCTGCTACCAGATACGTTGATACCGTGGATGTCGTCTTTGTACCCATTGCCGTCGTTGTCGACTCCGTCGCCGGCGATTTCACCACTATTGGTCCAAATGTTTGCTGAAAGGTCAGGATGGTTGTAGTCAACGCCGGTGTCAATAATTGCCACGACAACATCTGACGAGCCCTTTGTAAGATCCCAGGCACGTGGAGCATCAATGCCGTACTGCCCGTTCATACCCCACAACTGGGCAAATTTTGGGTCATTTGGAGTTACACCAAGTACTGACACTTTGTAGTCGGGGTTGCAGGATTGAACGCTTGAATCTGAAGCCATCAGCTCGGCGCAAAAAGTGTCATCGGCATCGAATGCTACGTATTCGGTGCTGTCTTCTCCGTTTATAGAAAAAGCTTGGGGTGCATTGCCCTTGGTTACTAGGCTACCTGTGCCTAAGTTGCGCTCAACCCTAGCACCGGCGATTAGCATGCCTTGGTTCCCGCTGAGTATCGCGCCAGGAAGTGAGAATGCAGCAGTCTGTGCCCGTTGTGTAATGATATATCTGTCTTTTGCGACAAGCTTAGGTTGCTCAGCCTGTGCTTGAACAGCTATCGCTGCAAAAACTAGGACTGTTATAAGTTTGATTTTTACTGTTAGGGGCTTCGAGTACAACATAACCACCATCAATCAATCAGCGCCTTTCTCTGCGCTGGTGATTAGGGTCGTTAGGTTTCCACTCGCTCCTAATGTTTGGTGGCTATTTCGTTCCTAAAAACTGAAAAAAATGCACTTAGGAACTCTAAACTGCTGTACGAAAAGCGATAGTTAGAATGGGCTATTTTGTTCACTTTTGTACGCTGGGCAGGGAGTTTGATTACTTATGGGCGTACAAATTTGTGCACCCTAAGTTAATGGCCTTTTTTGGGGGGCGTGGAGCCCTTCTTGCTGCCCCTTTGAAATAGTTCTGGCGAGACTTCCTTTATCTTAGCCAGCACCAAATCGGCTATTTGCTCTGGGGTAAGAAAGTCAGGACTGGCCCCTAGTGTCGAGGGGCTAGAGTCGCCTTCTGGGGCATCAACGTCGAAGGATGCGTCAGAAAAATCGTCGCCTGAGTGTCCAAACAATCCTTCAAATCCACTTCCTTCAGCTATAGATCCAGCTATTGGAAATGGAGCCGGCGTGCCTCCCCCAGCTATACGCCCCATCCTGTCGCGCCTTGAAACAGCTGCTCCATCAATGCAAAAAATAGTTCCATCTGGGCGTACACGGAAGTTATCTGGATTCTCATCTACAACATGAAAGCCCTTGGATTGGAGAGCCAAAATCAGCTCAACTAGTTTTAGTTTAGCATCGACCGGGGTAAGGCTCCCTTCTTTCATTCGATCATAGATCGAGGGACTTGCATCGTACTTCGTTAAGACGGCGACGATAACGCCTTGCGCGTCGGAAATACTTCCTAGATAGGGCACCATTTGGTGGAATTTTTGTCGCAATGTTTCTCTATCTATTGCCAGCTCGTTGGTGGCGGCGTCCAGGGACTCTCCATGCCGGGCGAATGCAAACTTAACTGCGATTTGCTCTCCGCTTACCTCGATCTGCCAAACCCGTGCGTAGCCATCAGGCTTGTTGGCGGTTAAATTCCTGACTACATTCGCCTCTCCTCCTAGGCGAGCTCCAACAACCTCAGTTAGTTTTAATGCAACGCCTCTTTCAGTGCGGGCTCTCTCAAGTGCTGTAGTTTGTGCGCTTGTAAGGGAGATATCGATAGAACTTGGGCGCGCGAGTGCAGGACTCTCTTCCCCGTTTCTCGCGGGGGGCGTACCCTCAGTGTCAGTGGAGCGGCGAGTCATTTGACGAGACCAAAAAATTTATACTGCGGCAATGCTGGTTAGATCCGCAGAAGATTGTATGTGCTGGTAATACGAAGGAATCCAACAATCAAATCACGCATGAAATTCTCCAATTTGGTTATGCTGCCCAAGCATAGCTTTGGGGCATAGCTCTAGCATGTTCTTGATGCAAAAAAATAAGAGATTGCGGGCTGTTATGTGGTTAACGGGAGATTAGGGAGATTTCTAGCTGGCCTTCCCGTATAAAGCGCGCCAAATTACGCGCATTGCGGTCTGCCGCAGCCGGTTGAGCACCGGGACCACTGGCCTCACAGTTCACTATATATTGAAAGCCTTGCGCCGTTACTGTGCGCTCCACTGTATACTGATAACCCCCACTCGCTTCAGCTCTGTTAGTAATTATCGTGGCTGCCGAAGGGCCTTGGTCCTGTATCTGCTTGAATCCAGAGGTATAGTTTTGGAAAAAGTACTCAACGCGCTCAGCGGCGTGCTGGGCTTCGGTGTATTCAACAATGAAGTGCTTGGGCGTCTCCGCTAAACTCTGTGCGACTTGCTCTTCCGGAGAAACAATCTCGAACTCAAGGCCTGGTGGCTTTGGTGAAGCTGGTGTGGCGCTAGAGCAACCCCCAACTAATATGCACAAAACCACAAGGCTCAGCTGTAATGGTACTATTTTTGTTAGAGCGCCAAACATGAGACAACGCTACCCGGTTTTCTGCAAAGTTCCAAGGGAGAGGTTAGTGTGCTCATATTGCAGTAGCGAAACCAAGCAAAAGCGGAGCCCCACTACTGGGCTACTAATGCGCCCTCAAATTGCCTAGCCCAGAAAAATGTGGGTCTAGATGCGAGATCGGCCAGCTTTGGTCAGTTATGCCGGAGAATCCTAGCTAAAGGAGTGTCCGCAACCACAGGTGCGCTTTGCATTCGGATTATTGAATTTAAAGCCCGTTCCCTGAAGCCCGCTTACAAAGTCAATGACAGTCCCCTTTAGGTAGCCAGCGCTAACAGAGTCGACAAAGACTTTTACACCGTCGAAGTCGAGGCTTAGGTCTCCCATACGAGCTTCCTTCTCGAAATCAAGGTTGTACTGATAACCTGAGCAGCCACCGCCTACAACTGAGACTCTTAGTCCATCTCCTGCCTCGCCCTCTTCTTTGATGGCATTCCTAATGGCACCAATCGCTGCAGGTGTTAGGAAAATTGGCTGGTCATCGCTGCCCGTAAATCCACTGCTACCATTAGCAGGAGGCTCACCTGAACTGGAGCAACATCCTGAACTCTCTGATGATTTTCCGCCACCGCCGCAACAGCCTTGTCCCATAATCAAACACTCCAAAAAACAGTTGGTTGCCCTATAATGGTAACCATTGCTGTTTTAGATGTCAAAATAGAATAAAACATTCAACTTTTATAAATAGCCATTACCTGCTTTAGCAGCTTAACCCCCTCGGCCCTAGGGCGCTGAAAGGCGTTGCGGCCCATTATGCTCCCAAAAGAGCCGCCGGCAGCCAACTGGCGCACCTCCTCCAGCACATCGGTATCGGACTTAGCTTCGCCCCCTGAAAAGATCACAATACGTCGTCCTCCAAAACAGGAGTTAGCTACATGTGCTGCTCTGTCCGCCAGAGTAGACAATTTGATTCCTGACTTTTCATAAGCTTTGCGCGCTGCTTCTTGCTCAATGTGAGCGCTAGGTGGCTTAACCTTAACAAGGTGAGCACCAAGTTGGCACGCAATGTGTGCGGCATAAGCCACTACATCAATCGCTGTTTCCCCATCCTTGCTAAGGCCCTCGCCACGCGGGTAAGACCAAAGCACCACAGGCAGACCATACGAGCGGGCTTCTTCCCCCATTTCGCGAATCTCCTCGTACATCTCCTTACGCATGCTCGAGCCGGGATAGATCGTGAAGCCAATGGCGGTAGCCCCTAACTGTACTGCATCACGCACGGAGCATGTGACTGCGGACACTGGATTTTTGCTGTTCCACAATGTATCGCTGTTATTCATCTTCACGATTAGTGGCATTTCTCCAACGAAGTCCCCGGCCGCAGCAGCAAGCTGGCCGAACGGTGCCGCATAGGCATTGCAGCCGGCCTCTATCGCAAGCTCAAAGTGATAACGAGCGTCAAAGCTTGGGGCGTTGCCAGCAAAGGACCTAGCGGGACCGTGCTCAAAGCCTTGATCGACCGGCAATATTACAAATTTACCAGTGCCAGCTAAGGTCCCGGTGTTCATAAGGCGCGCAAGATTATTCAGCACCCCGTTATTGTCTGTCTTGTACCAAGACAAGATTTCCTTAACGCGCGGACTCATGCGGGTACTCATTTCCCAGATCTCCTTAATGTTTTTTTGCGAAACAGCCGATTCTACAAAAGGCAAGCTTAGAGGGCGCTCTGCGGTCAGTAAAGCCTAAAATTTAGGCTTTTATACCGCTAATTTAGGGGCGCAGGTGGTGGTAGTGGTGTGGCGTAATTTCAGGCAGTTCTGTTTTCTAGCTGTTGCAGCGCTTATAGGCTGTGCAACAGACCTTCATGCTGAAAGTTCCCCAAAAAACGAGGCTAAGGCCAGTTATTCCACGGATAGCGCGGGGAGCCTAAGACGCCAAGAGCATGCTCCTTTTACCCTGGCCGGGGGTAGTACCCTGACACTGATAACCCCCACTTCATTTGAGCCTTTGGCTAAGAATATTCAATCTACGATTGAGAAATCCCATAGTTACTTGAGGACTGTATTCGGAGAAATTCCAGCTTTCACCACCGAAGTACGGCTAATGGACGAGGAAACGTTTTTCCTGACAACTGGAGCTCCACGCTGGACCAATGCGATGTTCTTTCGCAACCAGATAATTGTTCCCTTGGGCCCGCAGGCTATGCAGGATTTAGATAATGTATATCGCGCTGTCCGACATGAATTTACGCATGCTGTGCTGCATGCCATGACCAAAGGGCGCTGCCCAGGCTGGATTGATGAGGGCTTGGCGCAGTGGTCTGAGGGTAGCGAAAATCCTGCGCTAAGGCCGGCTATGCGTGATTGGTTGGCCGTTAACCAACTAGTACCTTTTCGTTTGCTGCAGGGTGGTTTCACGAAGTTGGATACGGCCATGGTGCCGGCAGCGTACGGACAGTCTCTTTATGCTTCGAAGTCCATAATAGCAGCCTTTGGTTTCTCAAAATTGCGTGCCTATTTCGACAAGCTGCGAGATGGAGAGTCTAAAGAGGAAAGCTTTATTAGAGCCTTCGGGATGAGTGAAGCTGACTTTGAACAGCGCTTTGGTACTGGTCTGCGTGAAATGTTTCACGCTCATGTCGGCGCCTAAAATTTCTGACTGGCGAAAGTCACTTTGAAAGCTTCCACGGCCTGTTCGAAGCTCTTGAGTGTGTCTTTGGCTGTCGCTAGGTTACCACTGGCCCCCATCTTTTCAAGCGCGAGTGCCAAGCTATGGGCACGCACAGCGCCAACGTTCCCTGCTGCGCCTTTAATGGAGTGCGCTGATTTTCTAAGAGCATCGGCATTTCCGGCAGCGATAGCCGCATGGATCGCGGTCAGAGCTGTGGGGTACTCAGAAAAAAACATTTGCACCAATTCCTTGAGAAGTTGGCTGTCGTTATCGCAGCGATCTAGGGCACCGGCACGGTCAAACTCAGGGGAAGCATTCATCGCTGAACTCCTCGTTATTCAAGAATCTCACGCGCAATTACCAGGCGCTGAATTTGGCTAGTGCCCTCATATATCTGCATTAGCTTGGCGTCGCGCATCAATTTCTCTACAGGGTACTCTTTTGTGTAGCCGTAACCACCAAATACCTGCACTGCGTTGGTGGTTACCTCCATGGCCATATCCGCGGCGAAGCGCTTGGCCATGCTGGACTCAAGCGACGCGGGAATCTTTGCGTCGAGCATTGCAGCTGATCGTAATGTGAGCAGACGTGCAGCTTCAATGTTGGTGGCCATATCAGCGAGCATAATCTGAATAGCTTGGAATTTAGCTATCGGCTGCCCAAATTGCTTGCGCTCTTTAGCGTAGCTTATGGCATGCTCATACGCTGCGCGCGCGATTCCAACCGCGATCATGGCGGTCATCGGTCGGCTAAGATCGAGCGTTTGCATAGCAATCTTAAAACCAGATCCCTCGGCCCCAATCATGTTAGCAACAGGAACTTTTACGTTGTCAAAAGTCAGCGCAACTGTGTTTGAGCAGCGCTGCCCCATCTTATCTTCGTGATGCCCGCGCACGATGCCTGGGGTGTTGGCTGGTACTGCAAGACAGCAAATTCCCTTGTGCTTCTTGGTCTTATCAAGTGTTGCAAAGACTGTATATTGGTCCGCCACTCCGCCGTTGGTGATCCACTGTTTCGCGCCATTTATGACATAGTGGTCACCATCCCGACTAACTTGAGTTGTCAGGCTGCCGGCATCGGAGCCAGCGTTTGGTTCGGTGAGGCAAAAAGAAGCTGGTGCGCCGCTCTTAGCAATCTCTCCAATGAAGCGCTTATGCTGTTCGGGGCTGCCCCCGACAAGTATTGGAGTTAGCGCTAAATCGTTGGCTACCATGGATGTGGCAAAACCAGAGCAGCCTGCCGCCAGCTCTTCAATTACTAGGCATGCGTCAAAAAGGCTCAGGCCTGTACCACCAACGGTACTAGGTTGAATTAAATTTAGGAGCCCCAGCGCGTGCGCCTTCTTGATGATAGCGGAGGGAAAATCAGCGCTACGGTCGTACTGCGCCGCAACAGGAACAATTTCTGCCTGTACAAATTGCCTCGCTGCGTCGCGCAAGGCGACTTGCTCCTCAGATAGTCCAAAATTCTGCCCTTTGCTTGCCATAGCCCACGATACATCGTGATGGGCACCACATGGCAAGTCCCATTAGGGGATCGCGGATGGGGCACAGCGTGACAATAAATTTCAAACCTATGAAAAACCTAGCTGAAGCGATTAAGCCCAGAGTGTCTCAGCAGAAAAAGTCTATCGGGACTGCTCATTCAGGCAGTTTTGGACATAGCGCTACCCATGACTCGCTACCCCGGCAAGCCTGCTTCGTCTGACATTGCTGTAGCTTTCAGGTGCTGCGTTGGCTATTCGGTGCGTGCCGCCCTGTCATCGCTCGCTGGGCGTGAGATTTCCCTCTCCATCGCTGCTGCGAGTCCAGTCTTAGTCGCACCCATGGCATTGGAGAGAGCACTTACTGCCTCTTCCACTGCTTGCATTAATGTCTCAACTTTCGCGCGGTACTGGGGGATAAGAATCTCAACTGCTCCAATGACTTCATTTCTCCCACCACGAACTACCTTAGTGATAGCCACAACATCCGCCTCTGTCGCTCCACGATCGATTAGCTGACCGCTGGTGCGTAGCTCTGAGAGTTGGTTGCGGATGGCCGCGTCCTGCGGCGTGTTAGTTGCAAGAAGCTCAGTTAAGACTGCGTCTGGTAGTTGTGCTGTTAGCAGTCGCCCGGCAGCGTTCATTTTAGCCGAGAATGACACGGCCAAACGCGGCGCAACTTTAACCGGACGCTTGCTTTCAATACTAACTGGATACTGGACATTTCCATTTTGTAGCGTTGCTAGGCTTACCGTCTCACCGATCTTATCAGCGAGTGCCTTAAGAATTGGCAGTGCGCGATTTACCAAGGTGCTCTGTTGCACAAAGGCTTGGCCCAACTGTAGTGCCTTCGCTCCTAAGCGATAATCTTCGGTATCCTTGTTCTGCTCTACGAATCCACGCAATTCAAGAGTAGCTAGGAGTCGAAATACGTTGTTCTTGTGGAGCTTGAGGCGCTTAGAGAGTTCAGTCACTCCGATTTCGCCGGTTGAGTTGCACAGCTCTTCAAGCACATCAATTGCATGAGAAACCGACTGAATCATGTAGTTCGCTTTCTCTCTTTTCACCATAAACTCGCCTCAACAAAATAAAACTCGGGTTGCGCCGTCAGGAATCCCCGCTGTGAACCGCTATCGCAAACACCACTAAGTGGACTTTGCAGACAACAATTTTAATAACGTGTTCTATAAACTCAATTGGCTTATAACAGGTCAAAAACCCAAAGGCAATTATGATTTTATTCATGGAACTAAGCACTTAAGCTGTCAAGGGTGATTCAAACAGCTGGTCCAAAGAGTACAGCCCGGCAGGTCTATTCAGAAGCTTCAAAAAGGCTGTAAGGGCTCCACGTGCAAATATACGACGGCTCCAGGCGCGGTGTGTCAATTCAAGACGCTCTCCATTGGCACATAAAAATACTGTATGTTCGCCAACCATATCTCCTCCCCGCAGCGAGGCGACCCCTATTTCTGTCTTGTTGCGACCTGCGTGTCGCGCACTACGATCAATAATAATATTTTGGGGGTCACCAAGGCAGGACAGTAGCTCCAGTGCCGTACCTGATGGAGCGTCTTTCTTGTTTCTGTGATGCGTTTCCACAATTTCAATATCAAATTCGCGCAAAGTATCAGTGGGAATACTTCGTAACAAACGACGCAGAAGTAGTATTCCTAGCGAGAAGTTTGCGCTACACAAGATTGATGTTTGGGTTGCGGCTTTGCGTATTGCAGCTAGTTGTTCAGGCGTATGTCCTGTAGCGGCAAGTACTGCGACCTTGCTGTATTGTGCGCACAGCTGAGCGACTTGTACCGACCCTGCGGGCGAGCTGAATTCGATTACTCCGTCGCAGGATTTGATGTGTGCGGCTAGATCCTTGCTGACAACTACCTCTCGTAGCGATTCCGGCAGCTCTCCGTCATCATTGTCAATTGCGGCTACTAATTGAATATCCGGGAATTCTTGTAGAGAAGAAAGGACTTCCCTACCCATCTTGCCGTGGGCGCCAACAAGAACAAGTTTAGCCGGCATGCATCGTCTCGTGAGTAGAAAATTAGGCGTCAGCGTCGTCGTCCGCCAGTAGGTCGGAACGTGAGATCTCGCGCAGTTTTGTATTAGTCTGATCCCAAGTTACTTCATACATGGCGTAGGAAGCGCTTTCATTGTTCCCGCTGAACGGAACTACCTTGTATAGATAGCGCCCCCCAGCTTGCACCTGTGTATCTGTGTACTCGAAGTTAAGCTTGCTTGCATCTAGACGTGCCCTGCGTGCAGGTTTCCCTTGCGCGCGCAACTCTGCACGGGCGATCTCCAAATCTGCCAAATGCCCATCTGCTAAAGTCGTCAGCAGGGAAAAGCTTTTACCCGCGGCAATTAGGTCGCGAGAAGCTCCCAAAGCTGACTTGTAGATACGATAACCATCCAGATGCTTCAGTTCACGCCCTCGAATGTCGGCTTGTGGAGCCTTCCACGCCATGTGCACCCCTTGAGCTGTGCCGCTAATGGCAAGCTCCTGTACCGACTCCGGCGCCAAATACTCCGGTGGGATCGGAGCCCCTAAACGGCCGCAGGCGCCGAAGCAAACAAAAACTAACGCCAATAGTGATCCATAGCGAAGATTCATGCGTAGTTCTCCTTGATATCGGGACGATCTATTTATCTACGAAACTTCGCAAACGCTTGCTGCGACTCGGATGACGCAACTTGCGTAAAGCTTTAGCTTCAATTTGGCGGATACGCTCACGCGTAACGTCGAAGTTTTGCCCAACTTCTTCCAATGTATGATCGCTCTTTTCACCGATGCCGAAGCGCATGCGCAATACCTTCTCCTCGCGTGGAGTCAGGGTAGCCAGCACCTTTCTAGTTTGCTCCTGCAGGTTCATGTTGACCACTGCATTGGCAGGCGAGACTACGCGCTTGTCTTCAATAAAGTCTCCAAGATGCGAATCTTCCTCCTCCCCAATTGGCGTCTCAAGCGAAATTGGCTCCTTGGCAATCTTGAGCACCTTGCGCACCTTGTCGATCGGAATTTCCATCTTAGCCGCAATCTCTTCAGGCGTAGGCTCACGCCCCAGCTCTTGAACGAGCTGCCTGGATGTGCGCACCAACTTGTTGATGGTTTCGATCATATGCACGGGGATTCGAATAATTCGCGCCTGATCAGCAATAGCTCTGGTAATTGCTTGGCGAATCCACCATGTGGCGTAGGTCGAGAACTTGTACCCGCGTTGGTACTCGAACTTATCTACTGCCTTCATTAACCCAATATTTCCCTCTTGAATTAGGTCGAGGAACTGCAATCCACGATTGGTGTACTTTTTAGCAATTGAAACTACTAGGCGCAGGTTGGCTTCAACGAGCTCACGTTTCGCTTCATAAGCGCGAACTTCCCCGTCCCTGAGTAGGCTTATTGACTCCTGGAACTCAGGCAGGCTCATCATAACCTCTGTCTCGTAGGTCTTGAGCTGGGTGCGAACGTCAGCCAAATTTTGCCCAAGCTGCCGGGCCTCATCGGCGCGGAGCTTGAGTCGGCGCCTGGCGCGCTTGCCCTCAAGTTGATTCTCGGAGAGTAGCTCATCGATCGACGAGAGCAGCTCATCTTGGGGCTTGCCGGTAGACTTCTGCACATCGGTCAGCCGACGTTGTAGGTCGGTGACTTTCGCCTCTACCTCTTTTACTAGTTCGCCCATGATCGCGTATTGCTTCTGATTGAAATTGAGTTTTTCAATCTTTGAGGCATTCGCGTCAAGAATGCGACGATATTTGCGTTCAAGCTCTGGAATGTTGCGTTTCTTCTGGTCGCGCGCCAAAAGAAGATCTTCAAAAAGCTTCTGGGTGTCCTTAAGCGCTTTGCGATATGTAGTGGCGCGTTTAATGAACTTCTTCTTCTGAGCTTCTTCCTCTTCGTTAATTTGGGGCTTCTTCTCTTCCTCTGAGTCGCCGCCCTCTTCATCTTCATCGCGCAGACGGGCGCGGCGTTGTGCCTCCTCTTCCTCTTCTTTTTCCTCGCTTTCTTCTGTGTCTTGTTGCGCCTCTTCCTCCTCAAAGAGGTCGCGCAATCTAACTTCGTTGTTTTTTACTTTATCAAAGAGAGCAACCACGTAGCTCAAAGCTTTAGGTTGACGCAAGGTCTGCTCGTGCACGGTCTTAAGACCAGCCTCTATCTTTTTGGCTATCTCTACCTCGCCTTCGCGGGTGAGCAGGCTGACGTTACCCATCTCGCGAAGATACATGCGCACCGGATCCGTGCTCTTACCGAGCGAGGCATCATCGAAGGCCTCTTCGCCTGGACTCTCCTGAGTTAGGGCCGGGTCGACCGCCTCCTCAAAGCCCTCTGGTGAGCGTTCAACAATATCGATGTCATTTTCGCCAAACATCGATATCACATCTTCCATTTGATCTTCAGACACGAGGTCGGATGAGAGCGCCTCATTGAGGTCGTCCATCGTCAAGTAGCCCTTCTCTCGACCGAGTTCCATTAGGCGATTGACTTCATTCTCCTCTCCCGGCTTGCCAGCTGGACGAGGCTCCTTTTCACCTTTCTCCTCACCGTCTTTCTCTTTCCCCGCTTTGCCAGCTGTTAGAAAAAACTTCCGATCAGATTTCTCTGTATCTGAGCCAGACTTGGCAGCGAACTCGGTAAGCTGAGCCAACTTCGATTTCTTGTCGTCTAATTTGGGCGCAAGCTCTGGTTTCCTCTTGCGAGTCAGAAGCGCGAGAGTCTTTTTCTCGAGGTCTTTTCCTTTCTTCACAGCTACGCGTGACTTCTTAAGTAGCAAAGCCTTCTTGAGAGTGGCTTTTGCAGACGGGCTACGACGGGATTTTATTCTATTACGACCTTTCACGGATTTCGGATCCTCTTTCACAACACAAAAGCAAAAAATTTCTGCTCGCCGCTGTAACGGCGCGCAACTGCAGTAAACGCTGAAAACACTACTGGCACTCTCAAGCTCAAGATAAGCCTCGAGCGCCAGCGAATAATTTTTTTTTTACGCTGAAGCAACGAACGATTGGGGCTCTAAAATCCCCGTTATGTAGACTGGAATCATGTCCAGTAATAAGAGTCTAATATTAAAGTTATTGAGAAAAATTACAAGCCTTCCTGACCATTTAGCTGCGTAGCTGAGGCGCGTTGGTAACCCTCTAATTGACGTCTTAAAGCCATCTGTTCCCGAAGCAGCTCATCTCTCTCCTGTGGTAGTGGAGCATCCCTGAGGCGCTGATCTATCTCTATAAGTGCCTGTTTTAGCAAGGTTTTTCTTGCGTGTAGTCGACACCCCTTTAGCAGTAGCTCAAAGTCGATGCTGGGGTCCGATGCCATTTGATAGGACTTTCGCCAATGGGTGAACCAATCTTCGCCCCTGGCCTTTAATAGTGCCTTTATGGCCTCCTTGCGCTGAGCCTCATCCTGAGCCTCCATTTCCATTATAGACGAGAGCTCTTGCATAAACTGCAGTGGGGCTGGGTGTAAAACCTCGCACAGCTCGGCGTCTTTTAGGACGGCAGCTAATAGTGTCTCCTTTTTAGCCATTACCGCTGAAAGTACCTCGCGATCAAAGGGGCTTAGAGCAGCGATTGTACTATTCTGAGAAGTTTCCTGCTGCTCGTTACTACGAGGAGTGGTTAAAGTTGCAGTAGTGGTTTTTCCTGGTGCTGCCACCATCTGCCGCAATACTGACTCCTCAATACTAAGGCGGAATGCAGCATGCTCTGTTAGCTCACTTTGCTCGACTGCGTTTTTGATCTGCCCGAGGATCGATGCAAGTTCCGCTGCGATGCGCCCCTTGGCAGCTGCCCCAAGCTCGGCCACTTCGCGCGCCCCACACTGTTGTATTGCGCCATCTACCCAACAATCTAGCAGGCTGGCGCTGGGAAGTTCAGATAGATAGGCCTCGGTGCCATCTCCATGTTTAGCAGCAATTGTATCTGGGTCTTCATCTTCGGGGAGAAAGATAGCTGAAACATCTATCCCTGAATTAAGGAATAATTGAAAACAGCGAGCTGCTGCAGATCGACCGGCTATATCACCATCGAACAGAACTCGGACGCGCTCAACCAAATGCTGCATGCGTCTAATATGCGCTTCGCTGACCGCAGTTCCGCATGGCGCAACAGCGTTGTGAAGCCCCACCTGCCAAAGACCAATCACGTCGACATAGCCTTCCACCAGATACAGCGTCTTAGTGCGCCGAATACTCTCGAGGGCCTGGGGAAGCCCATAAAGAATCTTGCTTTTCTGGTACACTTCGGTTTCTGGGGAATTTAGATATTTTGGGGCTGTTCTTTGGGCTGCCGGATCAACAAGTGCTGGAATTACTCTTCCCCCAAAACCAGCGATTTTTTTACTCTCAATCCAAATTGGAAAAATCAGGCGACCGCGGAAAAGATCGAATAAGTCACCGCGTGGGCTACGCCGCACGAGGCCCGAAAGAAGCATAAGTTCCTGGCTGTAGCCATGCTTACGGAGGTGCTCTGTAAGACCCGTCCATTGTGGCGAGCAGAATCCAAGACCAAATTCCTTTGAGGCAGTTGGGGTAATACTGCGTGACTTCACATACGACTTAATTCGCTCGTCTGAATTTTCGAGCTGCTGACGGAAGTACTCAAAAGCGGACTGATTAAGTCTAAGCAGTTCATCCCGGTGTGTGGAAACCGGCTTGCTTGTACCACCTTCCCGTTTTACTTCCACTCCATAGCGTGCGGCCAGCTCCTCTACTGCATCTGGAAAAGATAGCCCACGCATCTCCATAATATAGGAAATTACGTTGCCCGATGCCCCGCAGCCAAAGCAATGGTATTGCTTGCCATTCTCTCTAATATAGAAGGAAGGTGTGTCCTCGGAGTGGAATGGGCATAGTCCAACAAAGCGCCCTCCCACACGGCGCAGCTGTACAGTTTCACCGATAATCTCAATCAGATTGGCGCGATCTTTGACTTCCTCAATCGTGAGTCTGGAGATCATATCCTTTTAACCAAGGCGGCTATTCCTTGCCCACCGCCAACACACAGTGTGGCCAACCCGACACGCTTCCCGGTTCGCCGCAGCTGATGTAACAGAGTAACCAGAATGCGAGCGCCGCTGGCACCAATCGGATGCCCAAGCGCAATAGCACCGCCGCAGATATTAACCCGTTGTGGGTCGAATTCCAAAGCACGATTTACGGCTAGTGCCTGAACCGCGAAAGCTTCATTAGCTTCAATAAGATCAATGTCATTCGAGGTTAGGCCAGTTTTGGATAGCACCCGCTTTACCGCCTCAATTGGTCCAGTGCCCATAATGGCTGGCTCGACGCCTGCTGAGGCCCAACCAACAATCTCCGCCATGGGCTTCAAGTTCCTATCCTTAAGCGCCTTTTCGGAAGCTAGCACTAAGAAGGCCGCCCCATCGTTGATACCTGATGCATTTCCGGCGGTAACTGAACCATCCTTCTTAAAGGCAGGCTTAAGCGCTGATAATGATTCTAAGGTAACTCCGGCACGTGGATGCTCGTCGGTATCAAATGTACCGACCTGTTTGCCACGTTTCATGATTGGAAGCGGTAAAATTTCGGTCTTGAAATATCCTTGGCTAATCGCCAGCTGCGCTTTGTTTTGACTTTCTAGCGCGAAAGAATCCTGATCGGCACGCGAAATTTTGTATTTATCGGCAATGTTCTCCGCGGTGATGCCCATATGACAGGAGTTAAATACGTCCGTTAGTCCGTCCTGCAGCATCAAGTCCTTTAATTCGGAGTTGCCCATGCGAGCCCCCCAGCGTTGAGTAAGCGAGACGAAAGCCGCCTGCGACATGCTTTCAACTCCTCCAGCCAGAACGCAATCGTAATTGCCCGCAGCGATTTCAGTTGCTCCCAAGCTGATGGCTTTAAGTCCCGAACCGCAGACTTTGTTGACTGTGTAAGCCGGAGTGCTGACAGGAAGTCCGGCCCGCAGGCAAACTTGCCGCGAGATGTTCATGCCATGACCAGCGCCCAAAACATTTCCGACAATGACTTCGTCAACCAGCGGGCTTTCTTTCATGTTTGCCTGCTCTAATGCGGCACGGGCAGCATGTGCGCCTAGTTCAGCAGGTGCCAGTTCTGTCAAGCTCCCACCGAAACTACCAATGGCTGTTCGCACGGCCGACGCAATATATACTTTTGAGCTCATTTTACCCTCTTAGTGTTAATGTGCTTGCCCTACTGCTCCCGGCTAATTCCCCGCGTGGCGCGCACAATCTTAAATTTGCTGGGCACTATTGGAAAAACTACAGCAACTAATTGCTCTAGCGGTTGTCGATGATACGCTCGTTCAATCTTCGTAGCTAATAAAGACTTCGAGCACTTCATATTCACGTGCTCCACCCGGCAGGACAGCCTTAGCTACATCTCCAATCTCCTTGCCGATTAACGCTTTTCCTAGCGGCGATTCGAAGGAGATCCATCCACGGTCCACATCTGATTCGTCAGAGCCCACTATCATGACTTGACGTGTGTCGCCCGAATCGATGTCTTCAATTTTTACTGAGCAGCCAAACACTACTTTTGTGGGATTGTTGAGTTTGCGAGGGTCGATCACGTCAGCCATTGCCAACTTGGCTTCAATGTCTCGAATCTTCCCCTCCACCATGCCAGATTTGTTCTTGGCGGCATCGTAGTCGCCATTTTCTGAAAGGTCTCCATGGCCTCGGGCAATTTCGATGGCGCGGGCCAACTCTGGGCGCATCGCTTTAAGCTTCTGTAGTTCAGCTCGAAGCGCGTCATATCCCCGCGGTGTCATGGGGCGTTTCATAAGATAACTCCTTGATTGAGTTGCGCAGCAAAAGTGAAAATCTATCGTAAACTCAGCTATTTATCAACTGCGAACAAATCGCGATGATAGTCCTGAATTGATTTCACTTGCACTATATTCTGCGCTTGAACCAATTTTACGGCATCGGCCATAGCTAAAGCAGCTGCCATAGTTGTGTAGGTCGGAACTTTTAGCTCATTAGCCATTAGCCGAATCGAGCGTGAATCTAGCAGCGGGCCGGAGCCTTCCGGAGTATTAACAACTACCGCAATCTCTCCACGCGCCAACGCATCGACTATATGCGGTGACCCCTCGCGCACTTTATTAACTGTTTCTGTCTCAAGTCCGTGTTGGGAAAGGAATTTGGCTGTTCCCTTGGTAGCAATTAATGTGAAGCCAGCTGCTCGTAGCTTGGCTGCAAGATCAAGTAATTCTGGCTTATCTGCATCCAATACACTCAGAAAGGCTTTACCCTTCACTGGCAACTGAATATTGGCAGCAAATTGTGATTTTGCGAAGGCGCCGGGAAAGCAGGAATGTACTCCCATGACTTCGCCGGTGGATTTCATTTCCGGGCCAAGGATGGTATCGACGCCTTCAAACTTATGGAATGGGAACACGCAGGCCTTAACCGCTACGTATGGCAGTTCAGGGGCCTCTTTTACTCCCTGTTCGCGCAGAGAGATGCCTGCCATGCAGCGCGCTGCCACTTTAGCCCATGGAATCCCACAGGCTTTGCTAACAAAGGGTACAGTTCGCGAAGCACGCGGGTTAACTTCCAAAATATAGATCTTAGAATCGCGAGTTACCGCAAACTGCGTGTTCATCAGTCCAACCACGCCAAGTTCGGTCGCAATACAACAGGCCTGTCGCTTCATCTCGTCGACTATTGCCGCCGACA
>JAIBBV010000085.1 GCA_019694465.1 Oligoflexia bacterium | reverse complement strand
ATTTTGAGCCCCAAACAGTCGGTATTCCACACCGTCGTCTTTGACGGATAAATCGCCGGATATTTTATCCGTAAATCATCCGTAAATGCCCCCAACACACTTCAACACAAGTCATCACCAGACAGTGATTGAATTTTTCTAAGTTTGTGATAATGTTGATTGAAGGGCGTTGATACGTGTTGACCCTTCTAGTGTAGCTTCGATTGCAAAACCGTCATGCGCCGGTTCGAATCCGGCTCGGGCCTTTTCTTCCCCTTTCTAGTGACTATTCTTGCTTCCCGAGCCGGATGAGAACCAGTCTCGCTGCAAGCGAGACAAGGCAACACAGTGAATCCGGCCGACGCTTCAAGCGGCGGCGTGCTCGGGCCTTTTCTTCCCCTTTCTAGTGACTATTCTTGCTTCCCGAGCCGGATGAGAACCAGTCTCGCTGCAAGCGAGACAAGGCAACACAGTGAATCCGGCCGACGCTTCAAGCGGCGGTGTGCTCGGGCCTTTTCTTCCCCTTTCTAGCGACTATTCTTGCTTCTTGAGCCGAGCGCTACTCAATGGGAGGTAGGATCATGCATTGCTAAGTAGCCAGCCACCTCGAAGTATTAGTGGCAAGTGCTCAGCGCAGCAAATCAAAGCTAAAAACCTTCGATGTTGGAAGGTCAATTAGTTTCTAGCTCACCTTGTTAATCCAGGAAGACTTAAGAATTATAGTTTTACCTTCCAGATTGCACCCAAGAAATCGTCGGCGACTATCCCAGGGATGCTAAGCAGTCACAAGTAGGCGTAAGTTTAATAACCGCAGCCCGAAGAAGGTATCTAGGGTACAAGCCGAATGGTGGCAGGCCTAGTTCTATGTCTGTGTTGATTCCTATTGAGCCTGGCAGGGTTGCTAGCAGTTCCCAAAACTCTTGGTCACTAGCTCTTCCATCGTAAATGACTTCTTCTGACTCATCTATAAGAAGGCATGTTTGCGCGGGATTGTTACACATGGAAAATCCGGCTACTTCGCCGCCACAGGTTGGGTCGACGCTCACACCTTCCATCGGTTGATCTTCGCTTACACCACCCCATCCATCAGATGTCACGCCTTGTGGAGGACCAACCTCTCCATAGACTTCATCGGCGACCCAAAAAATTGTCATATATCCGGAGTGTGGCTGACAATTTGCATGGACCTCTGGGAATTGGCCTTCTGGTTCTGTTTTAGGGGGCGAAGATGTCTCTGGATCCGGATTTGTACCCGAAGAGGATCCTCCGCCCGCTCCACCAGACGCCCCGCCAGCGCTAGGTGTCTCTGGGTATCTGATACAGAACGAACATTGTTCAATCATGGGCGTGCTCGCTTCTGGAAAGTTCCAACCACCCCAGTCGTATCCGCAGCCACCCATACCACTTCCAGAAGCGCTTTCGGGTTGCAAGAGGAGTAGTCCTAGCCCAATGGCTGCCACAACTGGGACACAAACAGTGCCGACAACCAACGCTACGGTGCTACCGGCTGACCCACACACAATTTCTCCTCCTGCTAACATTGCAGCCTCCGCGAGACTTAGGCCAGCAGGAATGGAGCAGGCAACAGTTGCTGGATCTACGGTAGGCACTTGGGCGATGGCTTTGGTGGGCGCCATGCTCACTGTCAAAGTGAGGATACAAAGAATGAGAATTCGACCGACGCACATAATATAGACTCCCATCAACTCCTACTCAGATCTTCGCATGCGCAATCTTACTTGTCGCAATTACTGGGCAAGCTCAGAAATATCTTGTCTATGTTTATGCCTTAGTTATGCAACATTGTTGCATTTTATAATGCCAGTAGAGCCGCTTCTTTAAATCTGCGAGCGAATATTCAATCACTACGGGGCCTTGCACGCATGGAAGCGCCCTGGGCCGGGTCGAAAAATCACGCGCGAGAAGGTTTCGGGCCTCAAGGGGACGCCTTAACCATCGCCATCCGATCGATCCAGTTACAATGGACTCCAGTTAAACGGGCTCATGACACGTCATTTTTTGAATCATACCACTGGAACCTTGTGTATTCGGCCTCTAAATGCATCTTGAATTGTAGCGTTCGCAATTCTAATAAATTCCATTCGTCGCTCTTCCCCTCTATGAGAATTTCCTAGGCAAGTGTTGTTGGATCGGTATCCTGATTCCAATTTTGGCGAGCGCTGACGCAATTTCTGCCTCATAATTTGGGGGCGCTTTGCAAGTAGCTAATCGAATCAAAACTGGCAGTTAGGTTTCAAGCTAATCTAGTCACATCCACCTTACTCAAGAGCCCATCGCGAGGTCCAGATATTGCAGTGCTAGCGGTGCGCATTTTGCGCCTTTTGGGAGAGTGGGCTATGCGACGAGTAATTTTGGCACTAGCATTAGTTGGCATATCTGCTGCAGATGATGTTTATGCCACCTCGATTAGAATCAATTCATCAAACAGCAAGCGCTTCTCTAGTGCGAGTATTAGCGTTAAGGGGCGCAGCGTTAAGCTGCTCTGCCTTCAGCGCAATTTAGCTGCCTCAAAAATTGCTGGGCTTGTAGACACCCGCAAAATAAAGCTTTGGAGAAATCTAGCTTCGCTTAAGGGCAGTAAGCTCAAGCCTTATTTACGTCTTAGGAGATCTGGACTTTCGCATTCTCAGATTGTGCAGTTTGGAACCGCAGCCTGTAATATGCCAGCCCCTGAGTTACCCTCTGGTGGCAAGGAGGCTTCTCCCCCTAGTAGCGGCGGCCTGCCTTTTAATCCACCAACAAATCCAATAAACGCTCAACTTGAACTTAGCAGAGTTTCTGGAATCGCCCCGCTTGGAGTCTTCGCTAATGCAGCCAAGCTTACTACGGGATTGGCGGGGGATGACTACTTGAACCCGCACTATTTTGTGGACTGGGATTCAACTGGCGTTGACCCAACGGGGATAGGAAATCGTGAAAGCGGGTTTTTATCCAGCCATGTATACACCAAGCCTGGCACATACACTGTTACAATGGCCGTGATGGATCCGCTTGGGAGTTTAGCGGTGGCCCCGTCTATCACCGTGAATGTCTTGTCCCCGAATGTTGAATTTATGCCACCGCTTGGCCAAACATATTGTTTCTCGACAACCAGCGCTCCTGATTTCAGTGCATGCCCTACTCAAGATCCGAGCAAGCACATCGTTACGAATAATATCGCGAGTGCGATTAGCACCTATGGTGGCGCGCGTCGACGACTACTACTCCACAGCGGAGACACTTGGTACGAAAATACGATCACAGTGCCACAAGCTGGGCCCCAGTCTATTGGCGCCTATCCAAATTCGACAAGCAACGTGGGGCCCGCTCCCAGAATCATTTCTAACGGCGTCACCTGGCAGAATATCATTACAGCTGACAACACAAATGATCTGCGCATTGCAGGCCTAGAAATAGTCGGAAATTTCACTGGTGCGGCAACTGATCCATATCTGGGCGGCATTTCGATGAACCTGTCGCACCATGCGCTCGTGTTCAATAACAGAATTCGAAATGTAAATAATATTGCAATATTCACAGGCGAGGCAGAGGCGCTAATTATCGCCAATAATGCCATCACAGACTCGGGAAGATATGGAATCTACGGTGGTGCCAATCGCCTAGCGATCTCGCGCAACACCATCACAAATCTTAGCGCTCAGATGCACGCAATCCGAATTCAGGACTCTGATAATAATCCTGATGAAGAAGCAATAACTGACAACACAATCACCAACATTGGAAGCCTAACTGCCATCACAACGCGCGGATTCAATGACGGGATTCTAATTAGCGGTAACTATGTTGAGAAAATAGTAACTTTTGCACCACAGAGCTCTAATACTGCTGAGTTCGTTAAGAATGTAGTATTCGAGAGAAATATGCAGCGCCCACCAAGTGGAGCTGGGTCGATGGGCCAAGCTGTCGGCTGCACTGCCGAGAATGTCGTAATTCGAAATAACATATGGGACACTGTGGGCCTCGCAGTCGGGATGCCGACTCACCCAATGGTCCCGAGTTGCCGAAAGGCTTTTATTTACAACAATACTTATTTTAACCCGACTAACGTATTTCAGGATGAACACCATCTAATTTGGGCTGAAGCGCCTGTGCAGGACATCTGGTTGTTTAACAACCTGTATTACTCAGAAAGCTCAACAAACTGGGGCAGTGCGATTCACTTTGCAGCGCCGCTCTCCCAGCTTTTCAGTGCGAAAAACATGTATTATGCGCCGAATCAGACCTCGAATTGGCTTCAGTTTAACTCGGCTGCTGGAGGTGGGTCGTTGGCAGCATGGCAAGCACTCGGTCAAGATATCCTGTCAATCAACGCGAACCCGCAATTTGAGTCTACCAGCCCGACATCTTCGTCATTCCTAATGCCTGGGGCCGGGAGTCCAGCCGTTGACTCAGCGATTAACATCGCTGTGGCCATGGACTACACCAACACGATGCGCCTAAGAAATGGAGGATTCCTGGTGGATATCGGAGCACGCGAGCGGTAGTAATTTCTACGGATCCTTACGAGTCACCCCGAACAAGTCGATAGGACAATTGGGTAATTTGCCTGTTATTTCAAGCTCTTGGTCTGATGCTACCAAGTGCTGGTAGTCCACCATAACTACTTATACGGGGTAAACTGTTAACTTTGTTTCACTACGGCTATGGGAAACGGAGCAGGCATAGAGGAAGTGCGAGAGGGGCCAGCTGGCGTTGATCTGGCTACGGCGGTGATGACGCCTGAAAGGCACCCTGAACCAGCACGCGCTACCCGCGATGACACGTTACATACCGTCTCTGGGCGAATGAGCGAAGTGGCTTTGGATAGCGCTCGCCGAGATGCTGTGTCTGGCTCTCGTGAGTCACATGTTGATCCTGCCAAACTGAACGCCGAGGTCGAGGCTCTTGCGCAGAAAACTGCCCAATCGGGAGTTCCAATTGATCAATTACAAGCACGAATAGGCGCTGAAATCGCGCAGCTTAGACGCGAGCACAGCGGCAATCTTAGCTCCCAGCAATTTGAAGCTCTCGGTCAGCAATACCTGGCAGCATTCAGTGCAGAGCGTGAAAGAATGATGATGGCCGAAGTGGCCCAAGTTGCAAACCAGGCCGCCACGCGCGATTTTGACAAAGATCATTCGAGTGGGCCCACCAAGGGCGAAAAGAATGCCCTATTGAGCGCGATAGCTGAGAAGTATGCCGATGTTTATACGACTGAGTTCGGTGAGAAAATGGATGCCGCATATAAGTCGGCATACCAGACTCAGCGTACGGAACTTGCAGAAACCAAGCTAAGTTGGCTTGAGCGCAAGTGGAATTCCATAACTTCTTGGGCTGGAGATCTCTGGGACAGCTTTAAGGAAAGTGGCTTTGGAAAATTTGTAGTGGCCGCTGCTCCGATTGTAGGTGGGCTCCTAAAGGAGGCCGCGTTAGGTCTTGTTGATAAAGCAGTCTCGGCGGTCAAAAATGCGGGCGAATTTGCGCTTGCTGTGGTAAGCGACCCAGCCAAAGCGCTCAGCATGATAAAGAATGGGCTGACGACAGTCTGGGATGTGACGTGCAAAGTTGCCGATGCTGTTGGGGTTGGGAAGGTAGTTTCTGGCCTATATAACTTTGGCGTTGAACTTAGTCACGGCAATGTGCGTGAAGCGTTTAAGGCGCTGGGGCAAGCTGCTTTGGGTGCTGCGCAGGCTGCCACGGTATTCTTTGCCACTACACCTATAGGTTTGGCGATAAGTGGTGGCTTCGCGCTTTATCAAGCAGTTCAAGCTGTTTCTGCTTTTGCGCATGGTGACGTTATCGGCGGGGTTGCGCATTCAGTGGGCGCTATATTCTCAGCGTTGCCAGTACTTAGTCGCGGACTATCGGCATTGCGCGGGACTGAAAATGCGCTAAGCACGACAGCCAAGCAGGGTCTTGAGAAGCTGGCCGATTCTGTCTCTAAGGACGCACTCAACAATGTAGTTAAGGATACTGTTGAGAATATGGCCAAGCAGAGCCTGACTGATGCTGGCAAGGAAATCACGGAGGAGGCTGTGAAAGCGGCCACTCAGCAGATACTAGAGAAAGCCGGGGTAGAATCACTTGAGGGGCTATCGAGGGAAGGCGCCGAAGCGGTGCTGAAGGTAACTCTGGATAAGTTTGGCGCTAAGGCTGCAGAGAATGCAGCTATGGCATTTGAGAAAGAAGCAGCTAGCTTATCTGGCGAAGCTCTAAAGGCGCTTCAATCTGATATAGCGCGCCAAGCACAAATGATGGAATTGCATGCTTTACGTGAGACTGAAAAGACTGTAGCTGACTTGGTCCGGAATCCTGTTAAAGACGCCACGAAGTCAATGGTAGACAGGGTACAGCGTGGAAATATTAAGGAGCTTGCCGAGGAGCTTGGAATTGATAAGGCGGCAGTTAAAGAGCTGAAGCAGTTTTTAGCAAATGGCAAGGCAGATCAAGAGATAATTGCTGCGATAGAGAAGAGTGCCGTGAAAAATCTAAGTGAGCCGATCGCGAATGGTTTGCGGCCTGGGTTCGAGCGTGCGATGCAGTCCAAATCGGTTGAACTGGCAGAGAGGTTTGGATTAGAAGCTGCTGCCCTTAAAAAAGGCGCCATGGATGGATTTGAGCGTGGAGTCCTGGAAGGAGTTGCGCGTGGGGCACGCGAAGGAGCAAAGCAAGGGCTTAATGAGTCGCGTATGCGGGCCAAGAACTATGGCTCTGGTGAATTTGGGTCACATCGTGCGGTTGAAGAGACAAATTTAGCGATTCGTGACAGTGGGCTTAAGTTCGGTGAACTTGATGTTCAAGGACAAAAGGTAGCTGGTGGGACAAAGCGTTTTGGGTACAAGCGCCTAGAGGAAGCACCTATCGAAGCAGAGAAAGAAGTAACGCTACGGGTTGTGCGTGGTGGCGGTGAGGAAGAAGTCAGCCGTGGAAATATCCTAATGGGCCCTGGTAGTGAGAAGCGCGCCGCTGAGCAAAGGAAGATAGCATAGCCCGCGAGTGCGCCCCCTGACATTGTCCCCTCAGTGACATCGAGATTGGTAGTGGGAGGGAAAGGTGGGAAGCGACTTTGCCGTGCGTAGGAGTGAAGATTAGGGGACTTTTTGGGTTTCTATAGAGGTATGATAGTGGTCAGAAATGACCC
>JAIBBV010000043.1 GCA_019694465.1 Oligoflexia bacterium | reverse complement strand
ATCATTTACCCAGCCTGGCGCATCCAACGTTTATCTACCTTGGAGGCGCTGCATGCAGTCTGATCTGGGCGCTAACGGTAGCTGGCTCCAAGTCTTTGTCGCTCGTCTACGCGTGTTGTTAGTGCTGGCCTGGCGCAATGTTTTGCGTTATCGGCGCAGATCGCTCGTGACTCTAAGCGCCATTAGTTTAGGAATCTGGAGTGCTGTATCGCTAGCGGCGTTGGCAAGAGGCGTGTCTAATCAAATGGTCGAAGATGGAATTCGAAATTTTTTGGGTCACGCTCAGGTGCATGCGCCGCGTTATCTTGACGACCCGTCAGTGGACTACAGTTTCGAACCTCCATTAGCTACAACACTGCTCGGTAGCGACGTGCAGGAGATCAAGGCCTGGGCCCCACGAGTGCGCGTGCCGGTAGTAGCGAGCAGCGAGCGGGAGTCAACCGGTGTCACGCTAATGGGAATTGATCCTCAGCAAGAGCGAGGATTGTCGTTTATAATGGAAGCAAATTTCGACGGCAGGCCGTTGGATAGCAGAGCGGATCAGGGATTAATAATTGGGGCGAAGTTGGCAGAACTTCTAAAGACCGGGCTAGGAAAGCGCATCGTTGTTGCGGGGCAGGCCGCGAAGGATAGCGGCTTTAGTCAGCAGGTGGCTCAGCGCGGATTTAGAATAGTTGGGATATTTAGAGCCGAACTGGAGGCAACCGAGCGCAGCTTCGTCTTCACCGGATTGGCTACTGCCCAAGCTTTGCTAGGACTGGGAACGCGGGTCTCTGAGATAGCTTTGTTGACTCCAAAAAATCGAGATAAAGTTGACGCCTTCGTTGACTCCTTGCGCAGTCGACTTCCAGAACTCGATATACGCCCCTGGTATACAATCGAGCCAATGCTTAGGGCATTAGTAAAGGTGCAAGGGGGCTTTTTGTACCTGTGGTTTTTTATAGTGATAACGGTTGTCTGCTTCGGTTTGGTAAATACACTATACATGGGCGTGATTGAGCGAATACGAGAATTCGGCCTGGTTCAGTCAATCGGTATGCGCCCAGAACTTTTGCGTTGGCAAGTGTTAATTGAATCAGTGCTGCTTTTGGCACTGGGGGCGCTTGTCGGCACAGCCATGAGTTTGCTGACCGTGCACTTACTTTCAGGTGGAATTGATTTGGCAGCATTCGCTAAGGGAACACAGTTCGTTGGTATCAGAAGTCAGATTTATCCGTTTCTTCGAACAGATGATCTGTTGCTTGTTAATGCCCTTGTGCTCCTAATGGGGCTTCTTAGCAGTATGTTGCCAGCTATGCGAGCGTCGAGCCTACAGCCAGCACAAGCCTTTCGGAGTGTCTAATGACAGATTTAGTAGTTTGCTCGCATGTATCTAAGTTATTCGGACAGGGCGCTCTGCAAGTGCGAGCGCTTGATGATCTCTCGCTTACAGTTGAGCGTGGAGAATTTACAGCCTTGGTTGGTCCATCCGGCTCAGGCAAGACCACTCTCTTAAATCTAATCGGTGGATTAGATCAAGCCAGCTCAGGAAGTATAAGTGTCGGCGGAATTAGAATCGATCAACTTGGCCGGGGAGATTTGGCTGAACTGCGACTTAAGAAAATGGGCTTTATCTTTCAATCCTACAATCTAATCCCTGTTCTTAGTGCCCAGGAGAACGTGGAGTTCGTCTTGGAGTTGCAGGGAATGGCAAATCGGGAACGACGCGCTAAGTCCCTGGACATCTTGGCGCAAGTTGGTCTGGCGGGGCTTGAGCAACGTCGGCCATCAGAGCTTTCGGGTGGCCAGCAGCAACGTGTGGCAGTTGCGCGAGCTGTAGTCACTGAGCCTGAGCTAATACTGGCAGATGAGCCGACCGCTAATCTTGATTCGGCCACGGCTGTGAACCTACTGGATCTAATGCGTCATATGAATCAGGATCATGGTGTCACTTTTATTTTTTCAACACATGATGCGCGGGTGATGGAATACGCGCGAAGAATAGTACGTCTGCGTGACGGGCGGATTGAAAGTGATGAGCGGTGTGACAAGTAGAGAGGCTGAAAGAAATACCTCCGTAAACGTGTGGCAAGGACGTTTACATGTCCGTATTTGCCGAGTGGCCAGGATTTTTGGTAAAGGCAGTGCCATAACTAAGCGCCTTGGTATGAAGTTTACTGTCATTTCGCAGTTCTGCTTAGCGTTAATCGCAGTGGAAGGGCAGGCCCAAAGTCCATGGTCAATTTCAGGGCATGCTAAGCTACAGACCGCGCTTAGCGATATAAATGTTGGCACACAAGCAATTCAAAGTGCGGATGCACGCCTCAATGCGACCCAATCTAGTGCTCTAGGCCTTTTGGAAGTACAAGCTGAGGTGCTGGCTGTAGACAGAGCTTTTCCTCCAGCACTAGATGGCACTGAACGGCGACGGCTGTTCGATTTATCGGCAAGAGCTTTCTCGGGAGATGAGTTTTCAGCAATATCAAGAGTGGATCGTGCCTCATTGGCCTGGGAATTGAATGAGCTAAACATGCGCCTGGGCCGGCAGGCACTGACTTGGGGCAATGGTCTCGCATTAAGTGTAATGGATCTGGTTAATCCCTTTGCGCCGACCGCCATCGATAAGGAGTATAAGACCGGAGAGGATATGGCTTGGGCGCAGTGGACTTCTCCGAGCTTGGGGGATGTGCAGGGCTACATACTGCCACGGCGGGATTTAACGACCCATGCAATTCAGAATTCTGAGAGCACGGCAGCTCTAAAGTGGCATACGCGTGTTTCAAGTGTGGGCGTTGATCTTGACGCCATGCTTGCTCAGCATTTTGGCGAGCAAGTCATCGGGCTTGGATTTAACCGAGAAGTTTGGCAGGCTCTGTTGCGTTGCGACATTACATATACCAAGTCTGAGGAGAGTATCTTTTTCCCTTCTGGCTTGTGCAACATAGACCGAACATGGTCCGTGTTTGGAAAGAATTTATATAGTTTTGTTGAGTATTATCACAACGATATTGGCCAAAGTGCAGGCAACCAAATCAGCTCTGTTGAGCTTGTCCAGCGACTTGAACGCGGAGAATTGTTTACACTAGATAAAGACTACTTAGCCTTTGGAGTGCGGCTCGAATTGCACCCCCTTGTTAACTGGCATATCGGGGATCTTTATAATCTACGCGATCACAGTGGGATAGGGCAGACTCGGCTGGTGTACGACGTTTTGCAGAATGTTCAACTAATATTTGGTGTTGATGCCCCGCATGGGCCAAACGCTACCGAGTTTGGAGGGTATGAGCTTATAGACGGAAGATCAATGAAGACTGGACCACGCATATATACGCGCGCGGCCTTGTACTTCTAGGAAGGCACTGAACAAGTCCCCTTTGCTGCCAAATTGGATTATGGGCTGCCGCCTGGCCTACCAAGCGTTACCGCAATTCCTTAGGGGGGCGCCATTAGCTGCAGCCCCAAATAGTAATTTCTGCGATCGGCCAACCATCTTTAAGCTTTTCACGTGAGGTTGGTCTGCACTCTGAAAACTAAAGCAAGGCCTGCTGCCAGTCGAGCTCAAGCTGAGCACTAGACTTAAAAAATGCCTTACGCTTTTTCGCACATGCAGGACCGTTTAATGCAAGAGATAGTCGAGTCTTGTATAGCTTGAGCAGGCGTTGCGAAAGCGCCGGAGCTTGCTCTGGGTTGATCATGGAATAAGAATACTTATGTGAGCCGGAAAGCAGGCCAATCAGTCCGCCCATTTTTTGCCGTGCCGCAGCGCAAGAATTATTTGAGCGCTTTAATTCGGTCTTTATGGACCTTAGTCTTTTGAAAACTAGCAATGCGCGTAGCGGGGCCTTGGAGGAAGGATCAAGCCTAAACGTGAAACTGCGTGCATTATTGTTTGTATTTGGGTCGCACAATTCTGCAGCTGCACTGGCCTTTACTTTTACTTCTAAAAGGCCATTCGAGTTGGGGCTGCCCCCGGTGAGACGAATTAGTGGTGCCTCCGTATTCGACTTAGCCTTGCCAAGCGCTGATGGGATGGAGCTTATTGTGGACAATTGATTCGAAAACGTCGCACTGCCAGTGGGAGCATTTAAACTATAGAGCAGTCCCGTAACACTCTGAGGGCCATAGTTCGAAATCTGGAGTTGAATACGGCGGCGCGCGCCAACAGGCAACGCTGTAGGGTCGGAACTCATAAATATATTGATATCGCTCTTGGGACTGGCGATGCAGTTTAGGGAAACGGAATCAATTTGTGCGCTGGCAGGCGACAAAGAAGCTGGACTAACAAAGCGCCAGCGAATGTAAAGCGTTGACAATCCAGAACCTGAAAACTGCTCTAACGGGACCTGTAGCTGCGATAGTGCAGGTATTGTTGACCAGCGCTGAATCTCTAACCAGTTGCTGCTGCCAGCTGGGAGTAGTTCAAGAATTAGAGTCGCATCGTTGAGTGGGTTATCGAGATAGGCGCTAAAGTTTAGCGTCAGTGTCGACATGCATCCTGCATCAAAATCGAGAGACTGAAGAGCGCTATCCACAGCCAGATTTGACTGTGCAGATATGCAACCCGCGTTACCCTGAGCACTTGCAAGGTTTGAAGTTACAGCACATTGTGAAAGTTCTCCCCAAACAACTCCAGACTGAACTAAATCGATGTTTACAAAGTTGTGTTCAATGTGTTCTTCAAAATCAAGTACTTCGCCACCGCATTCTAATCCATGGGCGAAGGCTTTGCTCGCGCAGAGGAGGAGGGAGATAACTAGCGCCTTGAATAAGCCTGGCATGGGGAAAGTCTCCGTGGGGCGTGTGGTGTGTTAAGTGTAGGGTGCCCAATAACCTTAGCAGATACGCACTGCTAGCCAAGCGTTGCCCTATAAATTTAATGCAATATATTCAATTGGATAGGCTGTATATCCATGGCAGCCCTACGCCATATTCGAAGATCGGCACATGGTACCGGGGTCAGCTGTGCACGTGATTGTGCCGGTTTGCGCCTCTAGGAAATGCTCGGCCTCTGTGCGCTCTGTGGTTTCATAAGAGCTTAGGTTAGATCGTACACTGCCTGTTTCATCAAATACAGATTTCTATACATTTAATAGAAGACAATCTTGGTTTTTCCAACTACTACTTCCGTGCCCTGTCGTACGCTAAAAGGTTTACTCACAAACGCACCGTTTCTATAGCATGGGACATGTGGCTTAAGATTCTCCACCACAAACTCACCAAGTGAAGGATAAATTCGAAGTTGCCTTCGAGCTAGGCTTAGATCATTAACCTTTATATCTGCAGGCCAGCTTCTGCCTAGAATTACAGATTTTCCTAGAGCTATTCTGCTTAGTGAGAAATCTTGTTCCACGCCCTCGCAGCTTATGCGAACTCTACTAGGCGTGCGATCTCGTTGGGGCCGAGCCTTCGCATCATCGTATGCCCTAGGATCTGGGCGACCGACGGGAGGAATAAAATTAGGCGCGGAAGCATCAAGCGGCCCAACACCGCCAGAGTGTAGATTGGCGTTAGGTCTTCCTCCGCGCATGGAAACAGCTGAGAGGGGGTTTACAGGCACGCGTCGACGCACAGACCCAGACATCGATGTTCCTAAGTCGCTCGCCATGGAGCGGCTGAGCATACCGGCGTCAGGTGAAGTCTCATCTAGGCAGCCAAAAATCTGCGCAATAGTTTCTGCGTGTTGCGGATATTCTTGAGCAAGGTTCCTAAGCGCTTCACGATCCTTATTAAGTTGCGCCACAAGTATGAGTACTGGCGCGATAGAGGCCCGCGCCACCCCAAGTTTTTCAAAGTGGGCTGCTGCTGCTTCAGCATCTAAGATGGGGATGTCCTGCAACTGCCCGGTATTGTCAGCGCGATGTGACTTAACTGCAAGTTGTAATGTAGGAGAATCATCGCGAGAAAAGCAGAGCGCGATACCTTCTGCATGGTAGCCAACAAAGGCAACTCCATCTGCTGCGGCCCTAATTGAGGGGGTGACCGAAAACATGCCAGCTAGATTGCCGCTGGCGTGTATCTCCAAAGCAAATTCTTGCGCTCGTAAATCCTGGATAAAATCCATTAATAGCGGACCGAATCGCCTTTTCTGATCGGGATTGGGGGTGTGTTCCCAGGCGGCGTCTCCAAATGCACCAGCCAGAGCCACAAGGTGCTCTAGATTGTAGTCGGCACCAATTCCGATTAGATACGTTGCCGCATTAGTGGCTCCAATTGAGCGAGCTAGATCCTCAGCTGCACTTTTATCGCCGAAGTTATTTCCGTCAGTAAAAAAAAGAACTAGCTTGCGGGCCTCGGGGGCAGCGGCAGATAGAAGCCCTTGAGTGGAGCCAAGGGCAGGACTGAAATCTGTATCTCCATCTGGTATTGTTCTAGCGATGACACTGAGTGCCGCGGCCAAAGTGAGTTTTTGTCCATTCTGAGCAATCTCAGCGCGGCGATTGAATGAGACGACACGAATGTTGGCGTCTGGAAATATATCACCCTGTAATCTAGCGATAAGTTCGTGTGCGTGTCGCAGCTTTTCTAATTGTACGCCTTCGAGAACAGGGTCTCCCATGCTGCCTGAGCGGTCGAGTACAATTACAACTTCTTCGATGGCGTATTTTGGGACTGGCCGAGCAGGAAGACTTGCTTCTTCCTGAGCTCCATCTGCGCTCTTCAGGCCTGCAGGGTTTAGCCCCTGTTCGGTAAAGACAACTATCGGAGTTGATCCCTTATATTCTTCAGGTCCGGCAACAATTTTTGGTAGACGAATCGCTACGGCTTGGACATTTTCCGTGTTCAATAGGCACCACAAACAAAAAAATGAGCAAAGAACCAAACCCCAACTCATAAATACCGTAAGAGTTGCGTGTTTCGTAATGCCAGGTCTCCAGGAGGAGAGTGCAGTACTAGGCGCGCCCAGTCTCGGTATTTACAAGACTGTTTATAGTATAGGGGATTTTTGAGGCTAAGGAATAGCGCTGCAGGGATATAGTGAGATGAGCGGAGGAATACACATTCTATGTCCAATTCATAACTTAAGTTACTGGAGCCCTTCCTACAAATAGGCTAGGAGGAATACTCGTGGATTTCCACACCCGAAATATCGGGTTCACACTACGCGCCTATCGTTAATGTCAAAGATATTCTGAATACAAAGATTGACTTAGTAAGCCTTGAACTCTGTTTCCAAAAGTTCACACCATATATGGATGATGGTTATGTGAGTCTCCTGAATTCGTTCGGTATCCTGTGCAGGAACAACGAGAGAAAGATTGCAGGCGGACTTAATTTTCCCACCGTCTTTGCCAAGTAAAGCGATACAGGCGCTGCCTTTGCTTTTTGCCGCGCTTAGGGCGCGCAAAACATTTTCTGAGTTGCCAGAGGTGGAAATGCCAATCATGCAATCCTTTGGCCCGCAAAAAGTAAGTGCCTGGCGCTCAAAAGCCGACTTATATTCATAGTCATTGCTCCAGCAAGTCAGCACGCCTAAATCTCCAAAGTGCATAGCACGAATCCCGGGGCGCTCGCGCTTATAGCGCGCCACAAGTTCTTCTGTCAGGTGGGCTGCGTCGCAAGCCGAGCCTCCGTTACCGCAAGCATAAATTGTACCGCCAGCGCCAATGGTCTTAGCGAGTATGCGAGCGCTCGCGTCAACTTGTGATAGAAAGGCGGGGTCGGATGCCAGCTTCGCCTTTATGTCGGAGGATGCGCGTAACAAAGAGGCAATTTTTTCATTCATGAACGTACTATAGCAGAGCTGTATCTCTGGGGCATCAGGCTACAATGCTTCCTCGTGTAAGCTCACGGAACCATGGTGGCAACACATTCTGGGGTGTGCCTGCGCGAGCAGCTATAGAGACCTTCTCATACCCAAGCTCTTGGAAGCGCTTTTCCAGGGTGGCGCCACGTTCTGTGAGGAAAAGGCTCCCATCCTCCTTGGTCAGGGTAAACTGAATTAGGGCCTCGCCCTTGCGGTGCGCGAAGTTAATCTCAACCGCGCCTAGTGCCGGTAAAGATAGTGAGATATCGATGCGTTCAAAATTGCCATTGCTCCCTGCTGAGCCCTTTTTTCTGCCTTCCGCCTCAACCTGTGAAGGGTCGATGCGTAACTGCCATTTGCTCAGTAGTCCGCCTGCCAAGGCTGGAAAGAGGATCAGCATTGGCTCGCCCAGTGCATGCATGATTGGATTCAGCTTATTCAGAGCTTCTTGACTGCGTGCAAGTTGTTCTAGCCCACGCAATGTTTCGCTAGCTTGCGCTAGGGCGGGAGCTGCCTGGGCAGGCTCACCAAATTCTTTGATAATGCTTTGTGCTCGTGCTGCATGCTTGGCAAGTACTTCCCTTAATTCCTTCTCGGGTAGTTTGCTCTCAATGGCTTTATATAGGTCTACGCTTAGTCCTTTTACTAGGTCCGTGACGGCCTTAGAAAGCGGAGTAGGAGACTCAGCTGGGAACTGTATGTGTTGCAGGAGCTTTTGGAGAGATAGAAGTGGGTTATCTAGACGCCGTAAAGCTGGAATCTCAGCATTTATCGCTTTCAGAGTTTCAGCATTTTGATGGTCTAGCGCATTCTGAGACGCGAGTAAGTACAACTTTAATTGTGGAGCTAATACGGCTGGAGTTGATTTGCTTTCTGCATTCAGTGGTTCTTTAGAGTCTAAGAGTGCGCGAAGAGTAGATTCCAATAGCTCGGCAAATCTAACCTGGCCTGGCTGGAGTTTGGCGTCACCTAATTTTTGTAGCGCGTTGTTCGCATCGGCCAATCCCTTAAGTAGTGACTGCGCATCTACGTTTTTTAAAAACTTTTGAAGTTGATCAGGGCTTTCTAACTGAGGCGGATTTAGGATCGATTGGTTGCCCATTAACTTATCAAATATCTGTAGCAGCTTTAAGTTTTGTGGAGATGCTGATTGCCCCTCGGCTGGTAGAGAGTCAGCGGTTATGGGTGTAGCATTAAATCCTAAAAGTTTGCCCACAAATCCATCGGGTAGGGGAGATGAACCAAGGCGCAATGGTTTGAGGTCGATATTAGGTAATAGCTCTTTAATTAAATCCTGAACTGTATTGGAGAAATAGTTTTCAAATCCCTCGGGAGCTAAATTTAGAACTCTAAGTAGTAGGGCATCACTGGCGCCCTGCACCTGCACTTGTACCCGCTGCCCGTCCACAAGGTTGGCGGGTAGCTTGGCAGGAATGAACTGACCTTGAAGGAAAAATCCCGAGCGCTGCCCTTCGCGTTCAACTTCTATATTGACCACTGCGCCCGGCGAGAGTGCAGATAGTGCAGCATCTGGCAGTGCTACCTTAATGTCGCGTTCGCCTGAGCTGGCAACAGCGTTGGCTGTAGATAGACCGGTAGCGTCTGGTTTGATTGTGACGGGGGCGCTCATATAGTAAATATCGGCTTTTCGAGGGGTTAGCCTGACTTATTTATTTCACTTGATGGGCTTGTGGGGGCGGCTGAGCGTGGTAAAAAAGTATAGTTAGCTCAATAAGTTGAACTGGGGCAACAATTTTAAGGTGCTGCTTTACCATGAACATCTCACTTTCATTTCACATCATAGGCATAGTTTTTTGGATCGGCGGTTTGCTGCTGGTTACGCGGTTTATGCGTCTCTTCTCGGAGAGTGGGCAGACCGCTAATACAGCCTTAGCGGCTACGGTGCGCAAGGGTTGGTTTATATATGTGATTCATGGTTTGTTGTTTACATTGCTTAGTGGCTTTTATCAGTTCTTCACGATGGGTGCTGGGGAGTACATGAAGCAGGGGTGGTTCCACGGCAAGCTAACGTTTATCTTTGTTCTGTTAATAACAACTAGCATGGCTGGACTGGAAGTTCGTAAGGTCGGCCTAGGGCAAAACACCAACCCAGGCAGGCTGCGGCTGATTCAAATTCTGTCAGCTATTAGTTTTGTGGCGATTGTGTTCATGACAAAGGTAATGCGAGGGTAAGGTTATTTTATGAAAGACTATTTTGTTTGGTTGCTAAAAACTTTGACCTTAATCGTCATCGTTCTCGTGCTAATCCCTGTAATGATAGGGGCAATTTTCGGAAGCTTGGAGAGCGATTTTAACCCTATAGCTGGGCACAATAAAAATATTGTTGCCGTCGTTGAAGTGACCGGAGTGATAGAGTCAGCGCGTGAGATCGTTGAGCAACTGCATAAGCAAGTTGCTGACAAAGACGTCAAGGGGGTCGTGCTGCGCATTAATTCTCCTGGTGGCGCAGTGGCGCCATCGCAGGAAATTTTCTCAGCTGTAATGAAGCTAAAGGCACAGAAGCCGATCGTGGCTTCGATGGGGAATATGGCAGCTTCAGGTGGATTGTACTCAGCTGTCGGAGCATCGAAGGTTTTTTGCCAGCCTGGAACTTTAACCGGCTCTATTGGCGTAATCATGAATTTGCCGAATTTTCATGACCTGGCTGAAAAGGTAGGCTTCAAGATGATGACCATCAAGAGTGGAAAGTTTAAGGATGTTGGCAACTCTTTCCGCGAGATGGCGCCTGAAGAGAAGGAGCTATTAGAGGCTACTATCAATAAAGTTCAGGATGATTTTGTAAATGCGGTTGCAACAGGCCGTGGAATGGAAGCAGCCAAGGTACGAGAGTTTGCGGATGGACGCGTGATCATTGGGACACAGGCCAAGGAGCTAAATCTAGTCGATGGCTTTGGTGATGTTTATGATGCAGCGCGTGCTGTATTCGACCTACGCGGAGAGCCGCTAGCGGCTGATGAGGCACCCGAACTAGTTTACCCAATGGACAAACTATCGCAGGTACGAAAGTTCTTCGACTCGATTAGTTGGATTCCGCGTATTTTTTCACGCTCTCTGGAGCTACAATATCTGATGCCGTAGGGGTTTCTGGGGTTGGCTCGGTTTAGGCACCTGTTCGCTGATTGCGTACCTTAATGCTTAAGATTAGCGTTGAGGACAGTCCAGAAAGTACATGCGTGAGGCCTACCCAGAATAGCTCATTCCCAATGTTTAAAGCATAAATTAGTCCAGTCGCATCCTTGAGGAAAATCCCAGTCTCGCGCCAGGTCGAAACTGCCGCGCTCCTTCCGGAAGCATACATTTGAGACGCTTGTTGTAGTTTCGATCCGAATAGGACGAAAGAACTCCCGGCCAGTACTATGTCAACTGGACCTGCTAAATGTAGCGGTAGTGGTGATAAATTAAATATACGTAGTACGAAGACACAGGTAAATAGTGCAAGCAAAGCCCAGGTTATGCGCATAAAAATGCAAGCCTTGCCGGCTGAATGTCGGGCTAGGATGACCAAAATGAATGCGCTCAAAAGTACGGCCGGTACGCGAGTGCAGAGTAAGAAGTAATCTATGTAACTGCGGGTTAGCGCGGACAAGGCAAACAACATAAAGGAGAAAAACGAGAGAAACTCCCTGGTAGGTTGTAGCCCTGCGCTTATTTCACTGCATGTAATTGCGCCTGTCATGCTAGCTCGCTCGCGAAGGAGCAAAAGGCGTGCCTGCGCCAACAGCCCAGAAACTGTGAAAGCAAAAAAAACTAAGGCGGCCAACCAGCCGCTAAGATTGGAGTTCAAAAGCGATACCCTCCCCGCCGCACTCTAAGCTTGAAAGCAGAGCAGAAGTGTAGCACAACATATTATAGCTTCTGCAAACTTTAGGGGTTGCTCGTGAATTCAAGAGATAGAATTTTTTCGCTTGTACTGGGCTTATTGGTTGGAGCCATGCTTATTGGCCATGATGTGCAGTGCGAGCGGCGCCTTCGCGTCGGATTTATTGGAGCCTTCTCTGGTCCGGGAAGGGAGTACGGAGAAGCGAGTAAGAATGGATTTGAGCTAGCCCGCAGTGATCTTGGAGCAGATGCATTTGATGTGATTTATGAAGATGATCAATTTACTCCCAGCAAGACGGTGGCTGCTTTCAATAAGCTGGTGGATATAGATAAAGTTGATGTATTGATTTCAATTGGCTCGAGCCCCTCTAAAGTAATTGCTCCACTAGCTGAGAAGAAAAAAGTGCCCCTCATTGCGTGGGCCAGCGACACAGCAGTGGCGCGAGGGTACAATTTTGTCCTGCGTTCTTGGGTGAGTGGTGAACAGGAGGGACAGCGTATAGCGCAGGAGGCTAGTCAACGCGGCTATAGGCGTATCGCACTTTTGATAGCTACCAGTGACTATGCCCGTTCTGTGCAGGATGGAATTAAGTCTACAGTGCCTGCTGGTCAGCTAGTGCTAAACGAAGAGTATGATGGAGCTGCGCAGGATTTTAAGCCATTTCTCCTGAAAGTTAGGGCCAAGGAAGTTGAGGCGCTTGGGCTTTGTGTTAATCCAGGGCAGTCAGGCCTGGTTGCTAAACAAGCAATAAGCCTAGGGCTAAAACTAGCATATTTTGGATGTGAAATGCTGCACGACAAGAACGAAGCGTTGCTCGCGAATGGGGCATTAGAGGGTGCTTGGTTTGTTACTGGCGCGATTGAGCATGACTTTAGCGCTAGGTACCTTGAGAAAGTTGGTAATGACAGCGTTATCTCTGGTGCAGCGATCCACTACGACGTGGCGAAATTGGTGGCCTATGCCTCGCGCGGTACAGTCGATGGGCAGAGCTTGATGCGAGCGCTGCTTGGCTCAGGTCCGCGAAAGGGGGCGGTGGGGAGTTTTACGGTTCGCGAGCGAGATGGCGATCGTTGGATGGATGTCCATCTTACTGTTCGGCAGATTAAGGGCACTGGGTTTGAGGATATAAGCTAGAGTCGTATGAACTCTAGCTACTTAAAATTATTAACTATAGGTTTAATCTCTTACTCTAGCGTAGAATGCTCCACTGGCCGACTCCCGCTGGCCCCAGGGCTACTAAAACTCTACCCGTAAAGCCGCAAATACAGCCCTACCTATCTCCGAGGGGACTATTCCCACCACGTTAGGCGCGTATTCCATATGTTTCGGGTGCAGCAAATTGATTCCGCTCAATGACAGTTCAATATCGCTTTTAATGTGCCATGCCCAGCGCACATTGAGCTCAGTGTACGGATCAACCGAATAGGCTGGTATACTATCGACGAAGCGGAGGTGAGTGTAGAAATCAATGTTCTTGCTAAGCTGTAGGGTCGATTTAAGTGAGAATTGATTGTGCGGGTTTTCATCTTCCGAAGAAGTTCTAAATGAATTTAGCTCCCAGTGGGTATACCATGCTTGTAGCT
The DNA here is from genome assembly GCA_019694465.1 of Oligoflexia bacterium. Lineage (GTDB taxonomy): Bacteria > Bdellovibrionota_C > UBA2361 > UBA2361 > JAFLCA01 > JAIBBV01. The sequence goes on along the minus strand of JAIBBV010000043.1, from coordinate 21,530 downwards.
GCCATGATTCAAATGGTCGCCAATTGGCAGTAACGCCACCACCATATACTTGAGCACTCCCAATATCCTGGAAACTGATTGGGGACACGACGTGTGGTAATACGTCCGAAGAGAAGTATGGCTCGCCCTGTACGTACGCGAAGTTTGAGGCTAGATCGTTGTAGAAAAGATTTGTGTCTATCGATAGCTGATCTGATAGTTGCGCGCGGTAGCCAATGTCATAGGCGGTGAGTCGTTCGGCTGGCAACTCCGAATTGCCCATTAGACTAACCTCAACCGGTAGATCACTTTCCCCAGGGAAGGTGGAAAGTGTGAGATTGATGTCATGTTCCGCACGAGAGGGTATGCGGCTCGCTTGTGCAAAGGATGCCCAGATTGTATGCCTTTTTTCAGGGGTATAAGTTAGGGCGACCCTGGGCTGAAATTCGCTGCCGGTATAATCATTATGCTCAATCTTTGCACCTAGAGTTAACTTGAGGGTCTCCGGGATGAGTGATACTTCATCTTGAGCAAAAAAATTGACTAAATCGCGCCATTCTTCACCGTCCTGGAAATGAGCTGTTCGTGAATCAAGATCCTCTTGGATCGATCGAAAGCCGCCGCCTACAATCATGTTATGGCGCGAGCCTAGAGCGAACTGATATTGCAAATCGGAATCTAAAGTTGTGTATCGAGATTTAAGGAAGATATCCTGCCTATCTGCCTCGTCGTAGTAGAGCTGAATCGCAAGCGATGAATCGTCTTGAAACTCATGTGTCCAACGGCCAAGAATGTTTCCGCCGCTATACTCAGTGGTCGATTCGCTGTGTTCGATATAGGGAGCGTCCAACATGGGCAAATTTGCGCTAATTCCGTCTCGGCCACGGTAGATATCACCCTGCAGCTTAAAGCTGGAGTTGGCGCTGCTGGAGTCAAAGCGGAAGCCACCCTGGCCGCTACGCCAATAATCAAAATCTGAATTGTCGCCTAACCCCTGTGAATTTCCGCGATCAGCAACCTTGCCATAAATCTTTATAAATTGCTCATCATTAAGCTTCAACCCATGCCGAAATGAGGCTACTACATGGTCGTCATTACCTCCGCCTACGCTGACAAGTGAGCCTGTAGTGTCTTTGCTGCTCTTGGTGATTATGTTGATCACGCCATTTACAGCATTCGAGCCCCACATGGTGGCCCCGGGGCCGCGGATCACTTCGATACGTTCGATGTCTTCGAGCATGGTATCTTGGGCATCCCAGTATACACCAGAAAATAGAGGGGTATAAACAGAGCGACCATCAATTAAAACCAATAGGCTATTAGCAAATAGACCATTCGCGCCACGTGCTGAGATGGCCCACCTATTTGTGTCAATTCTTGCTACATGTAGTCCGGGCACTAAACGTAATACTTCTGGGATACTGGTAGCGCCTGAGCGATGAATGTCCTCCCCCGTCAGCACAAAAATTGCAGCTGCGACATCTGCGACAGCTTCCTTTTGCTTCGATACAGATGTTACTTCGATGTCCATTAACGACTCGAGACTAAGTTCCGATAAATCTCGCGTTGCAGTATTGGCAGGCCCGGTCTGCGCCTGGGCATCCAGTTGCCATAGAGTTAGTAGAAGTGCAGCTATTAAAGTTGTGTGCTTCATATACGGTCTTCCAATTACGCTAATCCTGACCCACAATTCTGGCTAAGCTTAAGAGTTTAGAACTTAGCTTCAACTTCTTTTCATTGACTGCATTTACATTTATCTCGAACTTAACTTTTCCTTCCTCAAGGAAGAATCTAACTACCAATCCATCAGAGAGCAGATCAGGCGCTTCCCCGATTGTTAGAGTGCTGTTCTTTGCAAAACGGCGAAGAGCTGTACGGCCCTGTTCTAGATGATTGGGGGCAATATAGAGCGCATCGCAGTTAGTTTGATTTTGCTCGCCGAGTGATAAAATAGTGACTGGTTTCCCGTTTACTAACTTTCCATTCATGAGCTTAAAGCCCTCAATGGCTGAGTCAGAGGCTAGGATGCATATTGAATATCCTGAGCGGTCAAGGTCTGTTTCTGGGAATTCTGATAGGCGCAGAAAATTTAGTACAAACGCAGCTTTTACCTGAAATTCACTAGCACTTTGCGCAAAAGTAAGACTAGTACTTGGGCCATGCACCAGAAGAAGTGCAGCGCATAAGAGCAATAAGGAAGGCTGTCGCCTCATATGCTTAGTCTTAAGAGGATGCTCTTACGAGGAGCTTTTCAATCGTACTAATTAATTGCTTGGCGTCAATAGGCTTTGCGAGGTGCACGTCAATCCCGGCTTTTAGGCACTCGTCCTTGCTTTCTTCAAATGCGTGTGCAGTTAGTGCAATTATTGGAACCTTGGCCCCCGAGGACATAGTCCGAATATTCTTTGTTGCTTCTATCCCGCTCATGCGAGGCATTTGGAGGTCCATTAGGATTATATCGATTGGGTGCTTGCTAAATTGTTCGACTGCTTCAACTCCATCAGCTGCGCAGATGACCTTGTAGCCACACTTAGCCAGAATAGCGGTCACAAGCTTTGTATTAACAGCATTGTCCTCTGCTACCAGCACCGTGAACTTGGTGGCATGAAGCGCAGAAATTTGTGAAGTATATTTGGCAGGCTGAGGTTTGGGAGGTGCTTCCTTGCGCGAGGGGAGCGGGAGCTTCAATGTGAATGAGAACTCGCTACCTAGACCTTCTTGGCTATTGACAGAGATCTTGCTGCCCATTAGCTGCACGAGTCCGGAGGCGATGCTAAGTCCCAGGCCTGTGCCGCCAAATCGGCGTGTGGTCGATCCGTCGGCCTGATCGAATGCCTGAAATATGGTTGCGAGTTTGTTCTGAGGAATACCAATTCCACTGTCACGGATTAGGAAAGTGGTGGTTAAGTTCCGCTCGTCTCTTGACACTACCTGTACAGACAATTCTACCTTGCCCTTTTCTGTAAATTTGACTGCGTTGCCCACCAAGTTGACCAGAACCTGACGTAAGCGAACCGGGTCAGCCATAACTTTAGTTGGCATATTTGGGTCAAGCGAGAGGAGTAAGTCGATTCCCTTTTCTCGCGCGCTTGGCATGAATAGAGGAGGAATCCCTTGAACTATTTTGACCAGATCGCACGGGACAGACTCTACCTGCATTTTATGAGAGTCTATCTTTGAAAGATCCAATATGTCGTTAATAAGCGCGAGCAATAATGAGCCAGATGAGTGTATAGTTTGCAGCTGTTCCCGCACTTCACCTGAAACATCATCGCGTGAAGCCAAAAGATCTGCATAGCCTATTACTGCGTTAAGTGGTGTGCGCAGCTCATGGCTCATATTTGCTAAAAATTGCCCTTTGGCTCGGTTTGCGGTTTCCGCAAGATCCTTGGCGACGACAAGCTCGCGCGTTCTTTCAGCTACGCGTTGTTCGAGCTGTTGGTGCTCGTGGCTTAGCTGCTCATCGCGCCGCTGAATTTCTGATAGCATTAAATTGAAGCTATCAACCAAGAGGCCCACTTCGTCTGGAGAGTCGCTACTTGCGCGCAATGCATAGTTCTTAGTCGATGTGACAATTGCGGCTACCTCGGATAGTCGAATAATTGGGGCTAGCACAGTTGCTCCGAGCCATCTAGAGATAACGATAACTACGGCAATGCAAGCAGCTGTGATTAAGGCGATCCAATTTAGAAATCGCGCCATGCGCTGTTTGAGTTTGCCGGTGGTGCTGCTAATGCTTAGGGTGCCTAGATACTCCTGCTTTAGGCTGATTGCTTTGGAGCTGTGAATAGCAGGGAAGATATCCAAATAGTGCAGTATACTAGAGTCATTTAGTGGGGAAGTTGAGCGCGAATAGCGTGCGAAGACATTTCCAGCCCTATCGAAGATTATTGCCTCCACGATGTCGGAATCAAGCTGTATGGATTGGATGATCTCGCGTGCTGCAGCTTGATCATTGAAAGCTAGAGCGGCGGCGGAATTATTGGCGATAGTAGTTGCGAGAATATCAAGATCGGTATTGCGTTGAAGTCTAATTGCGTGTGCCTCAATCCACACGATAGTGCTAGCGCTGGCTAGCAAGGCTATAGTTGACAGACCTATTATAAATAGCACTAGACGCTGTCGAAGCGACTTCCTTGTTGCTATCGATTCGATCGCCCCGTTCATTGAATTATCCATCCCCTCAAAAAGCCGCCCTCAAATAAAAGGCGCTTCTCCCGCTGCAGGGTTGAACTGCTTCACATTTAGCCTTTAAGTAGAATGAAGCCCAACCCTGCCTGTCCCAATTCTGGTACTGCCTTTGGATAGTCGGAATTGCTGCTTGAAAGCATAAGTGCCTGGAAAAGCCTAAAAAAATGTAGAAAGGATGGCTACTTGGCAGAGGCTAGAAAGGGGAGGCTATCAGCACCCCGCCTACTGTAACTAATGCAACATAATTGCAGGTAGTGCCTATAACAATAGCGGCGTTTAGAGCAATTTATTAGATGGCGAACATGCAGAGCAGCACCGCAGGACACAATCTAAGTTTGATGTTCTCTCCTAAGGAATGGGGCGTAAAGCGTGACGAGATCCTCGCGGCGCAGTGTGAGATCAAAGACGCTCTCTTACAGGCCGTAAGTGCAGTTGAACTGAGACTCGCGTCTAGTGAGGCGCTATTCTCAGAAAGAGCGCTTCAGATCTGTGCTAGGGTTGGGGCGATTGTACTAACGCGTCTATGCAGCAAGGAAGGGGCGCTGTGCTGTGATATAGGAGACTTAAGAGGCATGACGGATGACGCGGGTAGCGTGCCGAGTGCCTCCGCTGCGGGGGGAAGCCTAGTTTCAGGTCTGATGCCGGCAGCTTTGGAGGGATACGCTTCGACGCTGCTGCGGCTTCCTGACCACTTTCGCGGTAAAGCTATTCATTCTGCGGCGGAGGCGGCCGATGCTGATAACTCGTTGGAACAAAAAATTGCCCGGCAAGGCCTTGAAATGCGCCGAGAACTGGAGCACTTGTTACAAATCCCTGTGTTTTTGGAACGCGCTGGGGTAGTGCAGTACGGGGGCGCAGAATGCCTTCAAGCATTAAAGAATAGTCTACTTGTGGTTGAGGAAATTTTGCAGGGACCTTCAAAAACTCCGCAGCTATTTAAGGGAACTGGCGGTATTGAGGAGCTAGTTTGGTATGTTTCAAAGTTAGCTGCAAAGCCGGAAGTATTCGGAAATATTTGCAGAGAAATTGAGAGTATCTTTACAGCGGCAAGTGTGGCCCTAAATGTTGAACCATGGGGAGGGGAGAATTTTCCACCTGAACTCAGAGCTATTATTGGCTGGATGATTGACCCTGCAAGGGGCGCAGGAGTTCTAATAGAGAAGGCGGCTGAGGTGCGGGCTATGGTTGGAAAGTTACGCCAGGAAAATGCCCTACTCACCCCTGATCAAGCGCGGGCAATAAATAATTTGATTAACCCTACCTTAGCAGCTCGAGCGGAAAATGCTGCGATTGGTGAACGAGTAGTGGCAGCGCGGAGTGCCCCCGATGCGGCTACATCAGTCATTCAACCGGAGTTTGAGCGGAGAGTTCAGGACCTTGCCACTTTGTATGGCCCGCGCGATTCGAAAGGTAAGGCTGCATTTGTGGAAGAGCTTAGACAAGCTCTTGAATCCCTCAAATCGGCTGATCTGCTTGAAAAGCGGGTAGATCGGATAGGCGCCGCGTGCGGGGACCCACGTATTCACGAGCGAGTATTGCAAACAAGTCTACGTGGTTTGACGCTGGCGGATGGGGAATTCGAAGCCTATTGTGCCAATTTGCTTCGATTACGAGAAGGACTTGAGGGGCTTAATGTGGCTTCTTCGCGCGCTCTATTACCTCTTCCATTTAATCCGTATTTCAATATTGAGGGCCTGGCCTTTCCAGATCGACTACCTCGATTAATCGCGCAGTTCCAAAGTTGGAATGAATTGGCACCTGGTACCATTGGAGTTGTTCGTTTAGGTAGTGCTGATCCAATTTTGCTGGCTGGCAAGCTTGATGAAGCGGGGTACCCAGGCAGTTTAGTCCTAGATCTTGTAACTTATTGCCTAACGGTAAAGGGCAAGTCTGGAATCTACAGCAGCGCGGCGTTACAGCAGCACTGGAGTAATTTGCAAGGTGAGTTTAATTTTACTACCGGGCTTACCGAGCGTTTGATAAATGGTGGCCTTCTATGTAGAACCGATTCTACAGGCGCGACACCGCCGCTTAAAGTCACCAGACCTACTGGTAAGTCCGTACTTCTGGCTGTTTATCACTATTTTTGTACTCGTTAACTTGTGGGCAGCAGTAAAGGCGCAGTGACATAAAGGGTGGGTAGGCGGAGGAGAGACGCGATCCAAAAAAAGAACCTCCTTTCTGCGTCATTGCTGCCGCCTACTTGCCCCGTAGTTGTACACAATCGCGCCAAGAACGATCATGCCACCTACTACTGTAAGAGTGCTTGGTACTTCACCGAGCACGGCGAACGCCAACGCTGGACTCACCACTATTTCGAGGGTTGTGACGAAAGTCGCTGTCGTAGCCGACAAGTGACGTAGTGCACGTACCATCGCAAATAGCACTAGTCCGTGTGTTAGTCCGTTGCCGAGCAAGGGCCAGGCCGCTTCCCAGGTCAGGATCCGGGGATCCCAACTTAGTAGGAAGTGTGGCAGGCTGAGGCCGAGGGTCCAGGCGTACATCGACACCTGAACTTCTACCTCAAGGTTTGGCCTGAGCGCACGCAGGGCGATCGCGAACACATACAGAACTCCGCAGGCCAGGGCCCACAGTGATCCGACAATGTCCCTATCGCTATGAAACTGCGCGCCTATGACAGCAAGTCCAAGCACTACCAATCCAACAGTGACCTTGTCGGCACGGGTCACTTTTCGACCTGTAACTAGGCGCTCTACCCACGGCATGAATTGGTTTGCGCCGTAGACGAGCACAATCGAAAGCCCGATCGGGATGTGGCTTAGCGAGAGGACGAAAGCGAGGCACGAGGCTCCGCCAGTCACGCCCGCTAATAATATTGGCCATTGCAAGCAGTTCCGTGGAGACCAGCGCTGCCGAGTGGCAGTTGCCACAAGCAGCACAATCACCAGGGCCAGCCCGCCGCGCCCTCCGCTTATGGTAAGCGCGTCGAGCGGGCAGGACTTGATAAGCACCCCCGAGAACGCCCACAGGGCGGTCACGAGAGCCGCCCAGCCGTAGCCGGCTTTGGGGTTCGGGGTCATTTTTTCTCCTTGGTCCGAGACCATGGACGTGTTCACAATGAACGCGTTCCAGGATCTCGGCAGAGAAATAACCTTTGTCTCTCCCCACGCACCCACGCAGTGCTGTAACTAGGAGCCGGTAACAAATATGCCCTAGGCAAATTTGACTGGCTTGGATCGTAAGCAACGCGAAGCAATCTGCTTCATTTTGCTACGCAATCTAAACTTAGACAGCGCTCCATGGATTGCGGGGATGATGCTTCTACACAATCAAGATTCTTGAAAAGAACTGCAGACGCCAAAGAAATGGAGAGTTTTTAAGCACTCTGATCAATTTTGACGCACACTCAAAGAAGGTTTGTATTCTCTCACTTTAGGCATGCTTAAGCTATGAATTGGGAAGATAAATGATTAGCGACTTTGGGCGCAAATGTTGCTATATAGTTAATCGTACAGCATTTTTGCCAGGGCAACAGTGCGCTATGTTCATCGTCTGAGATTGTGGCTTCCACAAAGATAATTGGCGATGAGCCCTTCATTCAACTACGCCAGAAAGTAGTGGTGGCAGTAATTGGTATGAGCCGAGAACGACAAGCCGAAGGAAGTGGACGAGACAGAGATGGCGACCGAGAGGATGTTGCGCCCGAGCTGGTCGAAAGGCTTGTTCCTGAGTTGCGGGCACTTGCAGCAGGAAAAGATGATTTTAGGACTTTACACGAAATAGCTAACGAGCTTGAAGCTAGAGATATCGCAAGGTGCTGTGCAGACGTGCGCGCGTTTGTTGTCGAGCCTGAGTTTATAGCAAATTATCAAGTGGTGGATGCGATTATCAGCATCGCCTGTTACCTTAGTGAGCATGAGGAAGATCTTGATTCGGTTAATAGGCTGTTCGAGCTGGCCGAGTGCCTGGCACGATCCATTGAGCTTCCAGGCCTAGAAGCAGAGGCTATGCTTGAACGTGCAGAGAATTTAGATAATCTTGATTGTATTGATGAATGTGCGCAGTTGATTAGGGACGCCTTTGACGTACTTAGGAAGGCCAAAGTTCCGCTGCAGGAAAGCAGTAGAGCCTTCTCCTATATTTATAGTCTTACAACACTTTTAGAAATTGAACTTGAGAAGGATAGGAATGACACTCTCACGGAAGCCACTGAAACGCTGCGTGCCCTTATTTCAGGCTTTCCAGCGTGTGGCAAGGCAACAGTGTTGAATGCGAATGCCGCTTGTATGCGGGCCTATGCTCGCATCGGTAGTTTCGAGCCGGTGGATGATCTATTTAGGTTGGCCCAATTTCAAGTCGGCTTGGATAATGAATATCCTCGCCCGATATTTGCGGATCTCTGTACAACTTACGCTGACTGCCTGATGGAGCGGGGCCGTGCGGTCGAGGCTCGGCCAATATTGGAAAGAGGCATTGAACTTCTACGTGGATCGAGCGAGCCTCGCGCTAAGAGCTTTTTACGGGATGCCTTGCTTTCGTATGTTGATTGTCTTAGCGCCCTTGGAGAAGCGGCTGAAGTGCTGCGGGTAAGAGCGCAGTTGGGGATAGGGGATGACTTAGAAGACGATGGGGACAGCCAAGTGGCATGAAAATGGATAAAAGCATAGGATTTCGACGAGAATAAGTAATTAAAATTGTTGTCTTTACGCACATGCCTTAAGCTGTGCGTATTAAACCAGCCACTTTGGCGGTCGATAATAAAGGAGGACCTGATAGGGAGCATGATTTCGGTGCAAAAGAAGAAGGCGCTAGTACTCCTAATAAAAGAGCTGCTCGATCAAATTGATGAGAGCGCGATCCTATTGGCGCAAGGCCGTAATGCTAGCATTAGTCGCTTAATCATGCAGGAAATAGGCGGAGTGCTTAAGGAATTAGAACCAGAGCTGCGTGATTTGTACTTTGAGATTCTCCCAACATTGGCCGCTGCCCTTGAGCCACGCAAGCGAGCGATGTATAGCGATGAGGCTGCTGAATTATCGCGCAATGTTAAGCAGCAGTTTATAGACAGAATACGAGAAGAGCTAGATATTAAGCAGGCTGTTTAACTAGCGTGGTTGTGTTTAGTTGCAATAGTCGCTATTCGATCTGACGACAGTGCCAGATATTAATGTAGCTAATTAAAAGCCACAGCGCGCATGGAGTTCGGAAAGGATGGTAATGGTCCTAGATCCCTAACCTCTGTGCTCTCCGTGGTTTCAAAAGAGCTTCGGTTAGATCATACACTGCCTGTTTCTTCAAATACAGATTTCTACAGTTTAGTTAAGCTAAATTCCCCCACAGACTAAAACCACACCCAGCGAGCACAGCAGGCTGCAAATAATCTTTCGTAGCCAGCGCTCTTTTTCGTTCAGAAAAAAATAGGCAAAAAAGCAAGTGAAGACGAGGGAACTTTCGGCGATTGCTAATACAACAATGAAGTTAGCCCTAGTGAAGGCTGTGACTACAGCCCAATAACAACAAGCTAGCATTATGGGGAGCATCACAAGTAGTCCTCGACTGCGCCTAACTTCTTGAGGGATATGGAAAACCTGGCGTGGATAGATCAGTAGGAACGTGAGGCCGGGAAAAAAGAAGGATGAGATGGCGATAGTTGGTGGAGCTACACTTGCTGATAGGTGCTTATCTATGGCGTAGGCAGCTACTTGCAGGAGCACTGCTGCGCAGGTCAGCCAAAAGCCGCGCTCAAAAGTGATGCGACCGAACTCACTAATCCCGATAATCGCTGCAACGATCAGGGCGGCCCCGAGTACATTCCATTGTGTGACTTGCTCGCCGAGAATGAATATTCCGGTTAAAAATCCAACAACATAGCGGCCGGCAGCGATTATACCGGAGGCTGTTGCTTCAAGGTACTTTAGAGCTGCTATTTCCAAGAACACGCCAAAAGCCCAAAGCATTCCCGAGGCAACCAGTAGGGATATTGTCAGCCCATCAAGCACTTCGTAGTGAGGAAAACCGAGCGTAGCGATAAGTGATAAACATGCTCCAAGTTGGCCGAAGATTACCAATGCACGAGCGTCTGCCCCACGTGACATCATGGCTCGGTAAAAAATAAGAGCAAGTGACCACAACACTGCATTTAGCAGTGCTAAGATATGATAGGGCAGAAGGCTCATAGCAGAAGGATAGTCTAGAAGGCTGCCGAGATAAAACCCCCAATACCATCCAGCCTGCGCATGTCTGTATACACTTACATGTATATTTGGATGTTGTGAGCTTGCCTACTGCACTAGGGCCGGATCGCGCTCAGCGGGTGGACTATCAAGTTTGCCACCGCGGGATACACTTAACGACGAGGCCTCATAGTCAACGGTGACTAAGTCCGGTAACCCATCACTATCTAGGTCCCCAACGGCCAGCGAATAAACATTGTTGTGCGCCTGTATTGGAATGCCATGCCGTATAAAGTCAAAGTCACCTTTATTCAGATAGACCGATGCATAGGATCTTTTGTTGCGAGTAACGATAATGTCATTTAGCCCGTCAGAATTAAAATCGGCGCTATCTATGTATACTAGGCGATCATCCACAGGAATCTTATAGGCTAGCTCAAAGTTTCCGTCGCCCTGACCACGAAAAATAGAGATGTGGGCAGGTTCGGAAGAGTGTGCCACGAGAAGATCAAGAATTTGATCATTGTTCATATCAGCAAGTTTTATTGCGTAGGGTAGTGAGCCGGTTGGAATGTCGACGCGATTCTCAAAGCCGGTCTCTACGCTTAAGTATAGTGAGCTACTTCCTGCTCCATGATTAGAGGATAAGAGATCCACGCGCCCATCGTTGTTGATATCGGCGGCTTGTAGGGCGATAGGTTTGTCAGCGCAGGGAAGTTCCGTGACCGAAAAAACACCCGGAGTTTGCTGGGTTAGTACGTACAAACGATCATTTGGGTAGTCCGAGGCAGCTACGTCTGGTAATCCATCAGAATTAAAGTCTGCTATTGCCACGTTGTAGGCGACTCCGGCCAACGTACTTTGACTAGTAACAAAAAACTGTCCATCGCCTTGGCCGGTTAAGATCAAAATATCGCTGCCGTCGCAATGTTCGTGGCAACTCGATACTACCAAGTCTGGGATTCCATCGATATTCATGTCGCCGGAGGCCAGTGATGTTCCTCCGCCTGGTATTGAGATCTCGCCGATATCAGTTAAGCTACCATCCCCATTCCCAGCAAAAATGCTCACGCTGCGTCCTTCCCGATTGGCTGTAGCAACATCTTGATAGCCGTCCTGGTTAAAGTCAGCTATAACAACATCCAGCGGAGCTTGCCCGGTGGCGTAGACTTCCGGGCTACCAAAAAGTGACCACTTAACTGCGAGCGCTGTGCCTGCACTCAGCAGTGCCAGAAGCGACACAATAAGCGCGACTGACTTGCTGGTATAGCTCAAGTGGCTTCTATCCTTTGTCGAACTACGGCAAGCGCCTGCTCTATGCTAATGCGCTCTTGTTTGGTGGTATCGCGGTCGCGAATCGTCACTGTGTTGTCCTGAGTGCTTTGATGATCCACTGTGATGCAGTAGGGAGTTCCAATTTCGTCATGGCGTGAGTAGCGTTTGCCGATAGATTGTTGCTCGTCATAGCGAACGCTAATACCAGCCTTGAAGAACTTGGCTACGATGTCGCGCGCGACTTCGGGCAAGCCATCCTTTTTTACTAGTGGAAGGATAGCAGCCTTTATGGGAGCCAATCGTGGATGCAATTTAAGCACGGTGCGCGTCTTCTGCTCGCCATCAGCATCAACTCCAGCTTCTTCGGAATAGGCATCGCATAGATATGCCAGCACCGCACGCGTCAAACCGGCGGCTGGTTCGATTACGTAGGGAGTATAGCGCCAACCGGGTTTTGCAGTTTGCGGGTCATTCTTTTGTTGATCAAAATAGCTGAGCTTGGCCCCTGAAAGCTTGGAATGTTGTGTCAAGTCATAGTCTGTGCGCGACGCTATGCCTTCCAATTCATCCCAGCCCCAAGGGTATTGGTACTCGATGTCATATGTATTGTCGGCATAGTGCGCAAGTTCCGTCTTCTCATGCTGACGGACTCTAAAGCGTGCTTTGTCATTAGCTAAACGCTTCCACCACTCCATGCGGTAATTAAGCCAGTATTCATGCCACTCCTTTTGCGATCCAGGCTCAACAAAGTATTCCATCTCCATTTGCTCAAATTCGCAGGTCCTGAAGATAAATTTCTCCGTAGTCACCTCGTTGCGGAAGGACTTTCCCTGCTGCGCAATTCCAAACGGAACTTTCATCGACATCGTTTGTTGTACGTTCAAAAACTGCACGAACATGGCCTGCGCTGTTTCAGGACGCAAGTAAATGGCGGTAGATCGAACAGCCTCCTCGAGCTTTTCACGCAGATCCTTTTTGCTAAGACTTTTGCCTTGAATCTCGTCGACGAACGCATCCAAAGGGTCAACTGGCCCAATCGATGTGCGAAACATCAAATTAAACTGACGCTCGTCAGACAATTGGCAACTGCTGCAATTTGGGCAAACATAGCCGCGTTCTCCGACGCTGCCATTTATCATTTCGCCACCCTTTTTGCCGCCTTTAGGGAACTGGATGGAGGTGCCAGGCGTCATTTTTGGCGCCTTGTCCGCTCGAAAGCGCTCCTTGCAGTTTAGGCAATCCACCAGTGGATCAGAAAATGTAGCTAAATGCCCGCTGGCCTTCCAAACGTTGGGATGCATTAAGATAGAGGCGTCAATGCCCACTACATCTTCGCGCTCTGTAACCATACTGCGCCACCACTCATGCGCAATGTTACGCTTTAACTCTACGCCAAGTGGGCCGTAATCGTAGGCGCTCTTTAATCCGCCATAAATCTCACTACTTTGGAATACAAAACCACGACGTTTGCAAAGTGAAATTACCTTCTCGATTATTCCCTGATCAGACATTGCTGCTCCTTCCTTGAAATTCAAACCGCGCTTATTACTTCAGCCACTGCTGCATGTGCTGTGGCGTCGCGAGAGATGAGTTTATAAGTGGTGCTGCGTTCGACCGGCTCACGACCAGCGCAACGTATGACACGTTTCAGCTCTTCAATGCTTAGCGATTGGGGGGCATGTGAGCCCGCCATGTGATAGACCTTTTCTTCCGTGACAGTGCCATCCATGTCATTGGCGCCAAAAAACTGGGCAGTTTGTGCTGTCTTTACCCCCAACATGACCCAATAGGCCTTGATGTGTGGAATGTTATCAAGCATCAAGCGACTGACAGCGATGGTACGCAGATCCTCTACCCCAGTTGGCGGCGCTAGATTGCGCAGCCTGTTTCCATCTGCATGGAAGGCTAAGGGAATGAACACTTGAAACCCTTTGGTCTCACTTTGAAGCTCACGCAAACGCATTAAATGATCAACCCGTTCTTCGATAGTCTCGATTGTCCCATATAGCATCGTGCAATTTGATCTTAGGCCTAGCTGGTGGGCAGCGCGGTGCACTTCAAGCCAGCCATCGGCGTCGACTTTGTCTCGACAAAGCTTTTGGCGCGCACGGGGAGCAAAAATTTCTGCCCCACCACCGGGTAGGGAACCAAGTCCGGCCTGTACTAGATTTTCAAGTACTGCCGCGTAGCTCATATTGTACTTTTGAGCGAAATAGTGAATTTCTACCGCAGTAAAAGCCTTTATATGCAGCTCGGGGAAATCGCGCCGAATCATGCGCAATAAGTCTAAATAATACTGGAAATCTAGATCTGGATTGAGACCGTTCACAATATGGATTTCGGTCATTCCAGGGTGGTAACGCTCGGCGATCCAGTCATGCGCTTGTTCGATGGACATGGTATAGGCCTGAGGCATGCCAGTCTTAAGCCGCGCAAAAGAGCAAAATATGCAATTTGCCTCACACACATTGGTCGAGTTGAGGTGCAGATTCCAGTTATAATAGGTGATGTTGCCGTGCAAACGCTCGCGTACCCGGTTAGCGAGCAACCCAACTTCCAGTAGATTATGGTGGTTCCATAATTGGCAGCCGTCATCAAATGACAGCGGTACGCATGATTCAAGCTTTGCTTCTATTTCCGCGAGTGGGCTAGTCATGGCGCTCTGCGTCTATCGCGTGACCTTTTTTAGGGACTCAATCTTTTCTTTCAATTCAGGACGCTTGTCGCCGAGATCTAGGGCGCGTTGGAACGCGATTAGTGAATTCTTGAGATCTTTTTGGGTTTCGTATGCATTTCCTAGAGTCACATATAGCTCGCTAGTGGGAGAGACCTGCAAGCCACGTTTGGCTGTGCTGATCGCCTTCTCAACTTTCCCATTGATCAGGAAGATATTGCTGAGATTCTGAAGTAACTGTGCATTCTTAGGCTCCATGTCTACGGCACTAAGTAACATGGTCTCAGCTTCCTTGGTTTTATTTTTGAGCGCATATATTGTTGAAAGTTTAGCAGCTGCGCCGGAGTAGCGTGGCTCCAGCTTCAGGGCCTGCTCGTAGTCGGCCATAGCTGAATCAAGATTTTTGATTGAGAAGTAGCAGTCGCCACGTCGGGCAAATAGGCCGGCATCTTTCGGGAACTCCGAGATATAGGTGTCTAGGAGTTTAATTCCCTCGTTTTGGCGCTTATCATTCAAATACATGCCCGCCAGGTTAAAGACAGCGGTCAAATTGTGTGTGTCTTCCGAGAGGGCGCGCCTGAAAAGTTCCTCAGCTCGCTTAAAGTCCTTGTTCCTGACAGCTTCGATACCATCTTCATTTAACTCGAAGGAACGCTTGTTAACTGGAGAACTTTCCTCAGACTCTGGCTTGGGGTTTGGTTTGGCTGAGGCAATGTGCGGGGTAGCCACTAAGAGGATAGCGGTCAAAACGGTTAGGAATCGCTCAAACATACTTAATGCATCCCAGAAAGAGTTGCGGAATATAAATCACTCATCGACATTGATTTTTGTCTAAACCAGAATCGCGGTCGATAGAGTATATAGCGACTTTTGCGAAAGCAAAAACGCGGGAAACTATGGAAAAAGTCAAAACTCAATGCGATTAAGTATAGCCAGAAAATACCTTAAAAGACCAGCATACTTGGGGTTAGGGAACAACCTCTCCCTTGAAGGTTCTAGTACCTGGGGGTAGCTTAAAGCCACTTATATGTCAGAGCCTGGTCCTCCAAATATTCCAGACCCAGTCATTTTTTTTGATGGGGTGTGCCCATTTTGCACAGGTTCCGCACGCCTCCTAATTCGGGTCGACAGGCGCGCGATATTCAAGCTCGCAGCCCTTCAATCTGAGAAAGGTAAATCAGTACTTGCCGCGCATGGACTAGATTCGCAAGACTATGACTCGATCGTTCTGATTGAGAACGGGAAGTTATACCAAAGATCTTCTGCAATACTCAGAATTTTATTCTTGCTAGGCTGGCCATGGCGGGCAGCGACAATAATAAGTATTGTGCCAGCATTTCTTCTCGATATTTTCTATAACTGCTTTGCGCGAAATCGTTTCCGACTGTTTGGTCGCGCGGATACTTGTTATGTGCCGAGCTTGAAGGAGCGAGAACGCTTCCTTGAAAGTTTTTAGGTTGAGACGGTACTGGCGATTAGGAAGCTGCGGCCCAGCCTGACTATTTAAGTAAATTCTAATGGCCGCCGGAAATAAGATCGCAATGCGAAATTACTTCCGGCCGGCTTGCTTAGAGCTAAGACTTGCCGAGTAATCTCAGGCTGCTGTCAAGATATCGCTCGCGTGAGCGAATTGAGTTGAAGAGGCGTGGAGAAGAGCGACGAACTAGATCCGTCAATCCTCTAAAAACTTTGCGGAGTGAACGCGCCTTCGAGCTATTTGACTTCAGCTGCGCTGAAAGCGTGGCAACGCTGGTTTGTAGTTCTCCAAGTTGGAATTGAAGTGCTGAAACGTCCGAAGCAGCTTGGGCAGCGCTCGCGTCCTTCTCACTTATGCACTGATTCAGATCAGTCCCAACACTGCTTAGCGAAGAAAAAGCGCTCAGTACCAATGAGTCACTGGTGGTTATTAGACGGTCCGGGGGGTTGTTTACCAAGTAGGGGGCTGACTCATCTTCCAAACAAATGACAGTATTTGGGTTCTTCGACTTGACCTGAAAGGCAAATCCGGCACTTGTGCTGTCTTGGGGTGTGTAACTACCGCCAAAAGTTCCGTCGTCGGCTATAAATAGGTCAATCTTGTCCAGCACAACTAAGTTTTGCCCACTGCTGTCCATGGAATACCTGAAGCCTGCAACGTTGTTGGTCCTGGAATCGGCTCCCAGATTGCTAGCCAAGGCACTTTCCAGTTCACTACTTTCGCCGCTCATTTCAAGCAGTAGGTTCTGCGCTAATGGGTCGATAGTGCCACTGCTTCCATCCGGAAATACAATAGTGTAACTACCGTCAGGATTTTGATTCAGTACTGGGCAGGTTGCTGCAAAGGCAGATAGGGGCAGGAGCGCCACGGCAAGCGTGGCAAGTGAAGTGCGTATCATAAGACAAGAAGTCTCCAATGTTGGTTAACTGGACCAGTGGCGCCACCCCCAACATTGCCTCAGGTCTCTAGAATATGGTTATGCAACTGGGGCTAGCCCATGTTGCATAGGCCTGGGTAGAATACCCAACCTAGCAATGCGACACAAGCTGTTAGTTGGTGATTCAGCACACCAAATACGCAAGGCTTTTGAGGGCCAAAAAAAAAGGATGCCCGGGAACGGTCCCCCGGCATAGGCGCCAACTTTTAATCGAGCAGATTGTGGCTCCAGTTCGCCAGCTAGCGCTTTTTGCTTTTGCCGCGCGCGAGGTGAATAGGGTACTTGCGCTCATTCTTCCGCATTTTAGTCTTAAAGTGACTATCAAGATCTATTTCAAAATCATTGGCTATCAAAAGTACCCAATACAGCACATCACAGAGTTCGTCCGCGACCTGCTTTTTCTGCTTGGAGCTTAGGTGGGCTAGTTCTTCCTCGTGCCCCCACTGGAACATTTCAGCCAGCTCGGCCGCTTCGAGCACGAGTGAAATGGCTGTGCTTTTGGGAGTGTGAAACTGCTTCCAGTCGCGGGCATCTCGGAAACTTTTGATACGCCTGGTTAAGCTTTCAAGGGATGAACTTTTTGGCATAGCCCCAGCCTCCAACTTTCTCACTATCGCGGGTGGCGAAGAATAGTAGGTAGCCAAGCGCGAGCGCCAGCATCCCAAAACTAAGCCACTGACCACGAGTTAGGCCCAATAACTGGTAACCGATCTGAGCGTCCGGCATGCGGAACTGTTCTCCGATAATACGCACGATTGCGTAGACTGTGCCAAATAGGCCAGCGATTACGCCTGGCTTGCGCGGGTGGTACCAAGCTGCCATCAGGATGACGAAGACTAGTACTCCTTCCAGCGCGGCTTCATATAGCTGTGATGGATAACGCGCCACTAGTAATGGGCTCAAAGAGGATGCCAAGACCCCATCTCCATTTTGTATTTGTTCGACTATTCTACCAAGCACTGCCTGTACTTGCCCATATGAGCGCCAAAGATCTCCGGTCCATGCTTGCCATTGATCCATAGAAACGCCGACCTGAGGGACTATCTTGGCAAGATCGGCCAAGCGCGTGGGCTCATAGGCTGGCCAGGCTAAAATATCTTGAGGAAATTTAACTGCCCAAACCGAGACCGAAGTTACCGGGCGTCCTACTAGCTCGCCGTTTACAAAGTTTGCAAGTCGCCCAAAGAATATGCCGAGACTCCCACCTAGTGTGGCTAGGTCGATCAGGTGAACTGGGTTTAACTTGTTGCGGCGAGCGAATAGAACGCAGCCCAGCATGAGCCCGATAATTCCACCATGGCTTGCCATGCCGCCCTCGTTGACCGCCAAAACTCCCCAAAAGGGCAGATGGGATGTAAAGCGCAGGAACAGATCGGGCGAGTAGAGCAAACAATAGCCCAGTCGGCCGCCTACTACTGTACCGATGGCAATATGGAATATTAGGTCCCCTACCAGTTGCGGGGAAATAGCTGCGCGCCCCCGAAGAGCAAGCCAACGCATGCTTAGATATCCGAACAGAAAACCAGCTAGGTAAGCTAATCCGTACCAACGAATTCCAAAACCTCCGCCAAACTGGATCGCGAAAGGGTTCAATGTGTGTAAATAGACGTTCATGTGAGCTCCACAATAGTGACTCGCCAGAATTTGGAGAAGAGGGCCTGAGCTGCTTGGCGTCAAAAGGCCGGCACTCAGTTAAGGCCTGTCTTTTGAACACATTACTTAAGTATCTGAAACTAAAGCATGTTTTCAAGCTCCGCATGGCATGTGCCTTGCTCTTCAAGCTTGAGTTCAATTTGGAGCAAGTAACTTATGTGGAATTCGCGTACAAGTTCAGCCTGGATGGGACGCTGGGGAGGGGAGCGCCTGATTGGAGAGCGTGAGCTCGACCAGGGCATCCTCTATGGCGCCATAATCTCCAGTTTATTGATTGGGATTGGAATCATTTTCAGTGGCCAAATTCTCAGTTTTTTAAATCCAGGCAGTCTATTTATCGTAGTGGGTGGCACATTCGGTGCGACACTGGTGCATTTCTCGTTGGTAGATCTGCGACGTGCTTGGCGTGAAGTTGAGAAAATTATCTTTTTGCGTCAAACCCAGCCGCGTGAGCGCATTTCATTTTTTGTCGAACTTAGTCAAAAAATTAAGAAAAACGGGATCATGGTTCTGGAAGGCGAAGCTGAGTCCGCGCGGGAGCCATTCCTAAAGAAATCATTAGAGCTGACTGTTGATGGTCAGCCGGAGCAAGAACTTAGGCGCATACTCGAAATTGATATGCGTAGCATGGCTGAGAGCGGCAGTCGGACTGTGCATGTATTCGAAACCATGGGTAATTACGCTCCCGCCATGGGCTTGATCGGAACCCTGATCGGCCTAATTCAAATGCTGAGCGCTTTGGATAACCCGGCCGCTGTTGGCCCGGCTATGGCACAGGCATTGGTTACAACCTTTTATGGAGCTGTGCTTTCAAATCTTGTATTTCAGCCCTTTGCTGGCAAGTTGCGCGCGCGCAATGACGCTGATGCACTTGTACAGTCAATCACGATCGAGGGCGCAGCAAGCTTGGCCAAACGCGAGAACCCAATTGTAATTGAGCAGCGTTTGCAGGGGTTTTTTGCTGCAATTCCTGAGGAAACAGCATCGTCATGGCAGCGAGCCCATTCAGCATAGCACTGCAATCACGCTTCGGTGTGCAGGGGCAGCGGCGTGCCTTTTGGTACCAGTATATCTCGGTAATCCTGCTAATCTTGTGTTCTGTCATCGGAACCTTAAGTGGGCGCAGCTTGCAAAACGCTCAACCGAAAGTTGTTGAAGTAGTGCCACCTGCTCCGCTTGTTATACGCCCCAACTTGTTTCACTCCAGCGCTTCTGCAGAGCTCGATTCCGATGCTCTGCAGCCGCTTGTACGCCTACTGTTGGCGCATGATCTAAGCGCACGCTTTGAGCTTTCTGTGCCTACTGCGTCGGCACTAACTGGTACGCTGATGCAAGCTGAGGCATTACGACGAGGGCTCGAAGCTCAAGCTATCCCAAGTACCGCTTATGAAATAATCGTTGTTAGCTCGGCGGCCATGGAAGCTAGCGGGTCAGTCGCGGTAACTCTAAGGAGACAGCCATGAGCTTCCAAGTCGCACCTTCGGGCCACAGTATGCAGCGATCCGATAAAATCTTGTGGTTAATGAGTTTTGGAGATCTTCTGACGCTGGTGCTGGCCTTCTTTGTAAGCTTGATTGCTCTAAGTCCGCTTAATCCTAAGGTTAATCTGCCTCACAAACCTGGCACCACAATTGCTTCATCTGAACCTGCGAGCCCAAAAGGCGCTCTCATGGATGAAGATAGTAATACCGAGGGGTTAACTCTCTATCTTAATTCAGGAGACTTTGAGGCGGGTGGCACAGCGCTGAGTGAAGGTGGCCGAAGTAAGGTCAAAACTTTCATACAATCAGCGGGTTACGAGGTTAACCAAGCTACTATCGCTGATTGCGCTGGAGGGACGGCAGACGAGGGCCAGGCTAGCTGGAATTCGTCAATGAACCGACTCTTAGGACTGCATCGTCAATTCATTGACGCGCTGCCTTCGAGTACGCGGTTGATGCTCCAAACTTGGGGCAACACCTGCGGCGGTTCAAATGCCACTGAACAAGCGCGGCCGCTCGCAATGATTCGCTTGAGGAAATGAAGAGTACGTCATGGCTGACGAAAAGAAAGACGCAAAACAAGACGACGCCAAGAAGGACAAAAAGGATGGCGCTGAGGCTGCACAGGCCGAAGCGGCTCCTGCTAAGTCTGGTAGCAAAAAGGCAATCTTTATCGGCCTAGGTGTTGTGGTCTTGCTAATCGCGATTGGTGTTCCAGTCGCATTCTTTGCTTTGCGCAAGCCAGCGACCGACGAAAAGGGTTTGCCAGCTGATTTGGCTTCTGGGGAAGAGGGCAAGCTAGTCGCCGAAGGCTCGCATGACGAGGATGAGCTGGAAGAAGGTGAAGAGGCGCTTGGCGCTATCTTCCCGATGGAAACCTTAGTCGTCAATCTCAGCGGCGGGCGTTACATTAGATTGCAAATTCAGCTTGAATTCACTGAACGTGATGTGCCCAAGCGCTTCTTTGCCCGACTAGTTCCAGTGCGCGACGCATTGATTGAGATGCTTGGCCGACGTAGTGCCGATGACTTGCTCGGTGACAAGGGCAAGGAAGAGCTTAAGAAGTCGATTCGCGAAAGTATCAATGAGCTAATGAAGCGTGAAGAGATTAAACGCGTTTATTTCACACAGTTTGTGATTCAGTAGGTCGGTATGAATCAGGTATTAACACAGGAAGAAATCAATTCGCTGCTGCGGGGCCTCTCAGAGGGGGAGATCGAGCAAGAAGGCGTAGCGCAGCTCGATAATCAGCCGCAGGCTAAAAAGTTTGATCTGGCCAATCAAGAACGCATCATTCGCGGGCGCATGCCGACTATGGAACTTATCCATGATCGCTTTGCCCGACAGTTCCGCACTACCTTGGCAAAGTTCCTAGGTCGAACTTGTTTCGCCAACGTGGGCGGTATTGAAATGATGAAGTTCGGTCTTTTCATGAAGAAGTTGCCGCTACCTTCTTCTCTGCACATTTTCCGCATGCCGCCATTGTCTGGCTATGCGCTAATGGTTGTTTCCTCTCCGCTTGTATTCGGAATCGTTGACAGCTTGTTTGGTGGTAGTGGTCAAGGACGAGTAAAGATCGAGGGTCGTGAGTATACTCCAATTGAGACGCGTCTAATTGGTAAGGTGGTGATGATGGCGCTTGATGTTCTCAAGGACGCCTGGGCTCCAATCCATCCAGTTGATTTCGTATACGTACGTTCAGAGTTCAATCCGCTAGCAATTGCGATCA
>JAIBBV010000084.1 GCA_019694465.1 Oligoflexia bacterium | reverse complement strand
CGAGCGGCTTGGACTAAACCTGCCGCCGGTAGCTTAGAGCGCTAAGCTAAATACAGCTCGTTCAGTTTTCCCAGGGCATTTATCTTGCGGGCGCTAAACAAATAAAGAGCCGATACCAGCTCCAGGCTTGCTCAGCGCAGTTCTAGCGCGATGGCCTAGTTGATTGGCGCCTTTGATTTCTTTCCTCTCGCAGACTAGACTTATAGCCGTTAAGGCAGAGACTCTTGTGCTGGCTCGTAATGCGAGCAAAGCTAAGCGCTCGGCTCATTTTGTTCCGCATTCATAACTAATAGCGGCTCTAGTAATGCAGAAAAAAGTCTATCTCGTTGATGGGTCGGGTTATATCTTCCGGGCTTTCTACGCCGTCGCTCCGCTGACTACCAAGGCAGGGTTTCCAACTAACGCGCTATTTGGCTTTGTGCGCATGCTGCTTAAACTGCTTGCAGCGGCAGACTCACAGCACATAGCTGTAGTTTTTGATGCTGGTCGTGAAACGTTTCGCACTGAGTTATACAAAGATTACAAAGCTAACCGCGAAGAGTGCCCGCCAGAGCTGCGCAAGCAGATGCCTTACTTTCGTAGCTTTAGTACAGCATTGGGGCTAACCATTTTAGAGCAACCAGGCTTTGAGGCAGACGATATAATTGGCACCTTGACCAAGCGCCTGAACGCGGAGGGCGTTGAAGTTGTTATCGTCAGCTGTGATAAAGATTTAATGCAGCTCGTATGCGACAGTGTGAGCATATGGGATACCATGAACGATCGATTCTTCCATGCCAAGGAAGTGTTTGAGAAGTTCGGGGTTGGGCCAGATAAAGTAGTCGAGGTTTTGGGATTAATGGGTGACAGCTCGGATAATGTTCCGGGTTTGGATGGTGTAGGTCCAAAAACTGCGTCCCAATTGATCTCTAAATATGGCAGCGTTGAAGCGGTTATTGGCGCCGTTGATCAAATCGAGAATGAGCCTAGCATTCGCAATCGCAAGAAGATCGCCGAGCGCATTCGGGCCGATGTGGAAATGCTGCGCCTAAGCCGTAAGCTTGTGGAGATTGACTGCGGAGTTCCTCTGGAGCTTAAAACCAACGGGGGCTCAAGCGATGCTTCAAAATTAGGGGCAGACCAGCTTTTTCGGGCCCTTGAGCGACAGCCGGCGCATGAAAAAGAACTTACCCAGCTGGCAGCGGAGTTTGAGTTTACCAGCTTGCTACGCGATATGAAGTTAGGCGCTGGCAGCGCCGGGGTCGGATCTGATGCGTCGTATCAAACAGTATACGCCGACACTTTCGAGGACTTTTGTCGGCGCTTGTCTAAGCTGCCCGCGTTTGCCTTCGATACTGAAACCACTTCCCTAAATGTACAGGAGGCAAAACTTGTTGGGGCCTCTTTCTGTTTTTCAGATAGCGAGGCTTTCTATATTCCGCTTGCGCATAGTGTTTCGGCTGCAGGTAAGCGCCAAGTCACATTGGATGAGTTTCGAGTGGGACTAGCTGCAATTTTTGAGTCCGAGAAACAACGCAAGATCGGCCAGAACATGAAGTACGACATTAATGTGTTGGCTGAGCATGGACTGCTCATGCGCGGGGTGGCTTTTGATACGATGATTGCTTCCTACCTGCTTAATCCTGACAAGGGAAGCCACAACTTGACTGTTTTGGCGCAAGACTACCTAAAGCGCCCAACCATTGAGTACGAAGAAGTTACAGCGGGCGTGCAAAGTTTTGCAGACGTAGAGGTGACAGTAGCGACTCGCTATGCCTGTCAGGATGCGCATTATGCTTGGTTGCTCGAGAAAACGCTGAGCGCCTTGCTTCAGGAGCGGGAGCTAGACGAGTTATTTGATCGGATTGAAATGCCACTTGTGCCAGTGCTAGCCGGGATGGAGCGCATTGGAGTTAAGCTGGACACGCAGGTGTTGGACCAGCTGGCGAGTGAATTTTCGCTAGCCCTAGTTGGCATGGAAAAGGAACTCTATGCGCTTGCTGGGATGGAGTTCAATCTTAATTCTCCAAAGCAGTTGGGCGAAGTTCTCTTTGGCAAGCTGGGCCTGCCTACCAAAGGTGTTAAAAAGACAAAGACTGGATTGTCTACGGACTCAGGTGTTCTAGAGAAATTGGCTCCTTTGCATCCATTGCCAAGTCTAATTTTGCGCTATCGGTCACTTTATAAACTAAAGTCGACCTATGTGGATGTGTTGCGGGCTCAAATTTCAACCAAGACTGGTCGTTTGCACGCGCGCTTTAATCAAGCGGTCACTGGAACTGGGCGCTTGTCCAGCTCTGACCCAAATTTGCAGAACATTCCAATTCAAACGGCAGAGGGTCGTCGAATTAGGGCCGCCTTTGTTGCGCAGGATGGCTCTGTGCTTATCTCAGCCGACTATTCGCAGATTGAGTTACGGGTTCTGGCTCACCTAAGCGATGACGCCAACCTGATAGAGGCCTTCCGCAGTGGGGTCGATATTCACGCCAAAACTGCTAGGGAAATCATGGGGTTATCTGAAAATGAAGAAATTGCCCCGGAGTTACGTCGAATGGGCAAGACGATTAACTTTGGCGTCATTTACGGCATGGGGCCGTATCGCTTGTCGCGAGAGCTGGCTATCCCGCTCTCTGAAGCGCAGCGTTATATCGAAGGCTACTTCGATCGTTATCCGGGGGTGAAGGAATTCTTCGCCAAACTGGAACGCGATGCGCGCGATAAGGGATATGTGAAAACTATGTATGGGCGCAAACGGTTTATTGCCGACATCGACAGCGCTGATCGTGATCAGGGCTTTGTTGTGAGGGCGGCGATGAACGCTCCGATTCAGGGCACGGCAGCGGATTTGATGAAAATTGCGATGCTAAAACTTGATCGGCGCATACGCGAAGAGGGTAGATCTGAGCGTTTGCTGTTGCAGATACACGACGAGCTAGTGTTCGAGTGTCCTGCAGCAGAGAGAACTGAAGCTGTAGCTCTGATCAGGCATGAGATGGAGCATGTGGCTGAGTTCAAGGTGCCGCTAAAGGTAGATGTTGGTTTAGGTAAGAATTGGGAAGAGGCTCACTCATGAGTGTTGAGGCTGTCGAAGGGCGCGATGCGGGAATAGCCCGCTCAGAAGTGGCCTTGAGACAAACTCGAACTCTAATTCAGCAAGATAAGTGCAATAGCGTTGTCTATAAGGTAGTAGGGGAGGAAGTGGGCATAGCGGAGGAACGTGCGGACGACCGCCAAGCTGAAAAGCTTTGGATTGAGTCGGCCTTGCGTGGAGATAAGAATGCCTATCGTGCGCTCGTCGAGCGTTACCAGCAGCGTGTATTCTGCGTGGCCCTAGAGATTACGCGTTCTCGTGAAGATGCTGAGGATGTGGCTCAGGAGACTTTCGTAAAAGCCTACTTGTCGCTTAAAGATTTTAAGGGTGAGTCAAGTTTTTATACTTGGCTGTATCGCATCGCCTTTAACATGGCTGTTGATGTCAAGCGAAAGATTGGCCGTCGTGGTGGACAGGCAGTTGAGTTTGACGAACGTCAAGTTGGAACTACGGTTGAAACTATGGGCAGTAGTGCACCTACACCGGATGTTGCCTTGCAGAATCGAGAAGAGCTTAAGCAGTTAGCTTCCGCGCTGCGTGATCTCTCAGAGGAACACCGCATTGTAATGACTTTACGTGAGATTGACGGTTTGAGTTATGACGAGATTGCTGACGTTTTGGGGATTTCCAAGGGAACTGTAATGAGCCGGCTTCACTATGCTCGTAAACGGCTGCAGAGCGCGCTAATGCAGCAAGGTGTTAGTGGGAGCGAGGATGAGTCTGGCGCAAGGAGTGAAAGTATGATTTTGAATGCTAAGGGAAAAGAGGTGCTCCTATGAGCGATTCTAAGCTACGAGAGACTTTGTCTTTTGATGACGAAAATATGCTCATGCGCTATCTAGACGGAGAAAGCGGCTTCTTCGAGCGCCGCGCAGTCGAGGGCCTGTTGAAGAGTAATCCGGCAGCGCAGATATTTGTTGACGCACAGCGGCGAATTTCGCAGATGGCTAATGAATACTCAAAACTTCTGCCGCAGGTGGACCTCTGGGATCGCGTGTCTCAGCGTATTCAACAGGAAGAGCACGCCGCTATATTCCTTGGCGCTAGGGCTAAACAAGAGCCGACAGGAGTTTGGGCTAACTTTTTGAGGCGGATTTCAACTCCTTGGAGTGTGGGGCTTTCGGGCGCAGTAGCTTTGGCCAGCGCACTAATGGTTACACTTAGCCCTGGTGTGCGTGGTGCCGGCGCTGTTTTGGGTGGAGTAGCGCAAGAGTCTTCCACTAGTAATGTTCAAACTGTAGCGCTGCATGGACGGCCGCAGCTGTTAGAGGATGACCGATCTCCAAATGTTGTAGAGGTTGATTGGATGCGTAGTGATGGTCGTGTGCGTATATTGCACGATCCTAATGAGCGGGCCCCAATGATATGGGTTAAGCGTCGTACCACTAGTGTGGCCGCTCCAGCGCGTCTGCGCAGTTTGGCGGAGTTGGCGCTGATAAAACAACCCACTCCAACCTTTCAAGCCATGAGTTCTATCGCAGCCACAGAGTAGTAGTACCATGAGTGAAGTTTTTTCCCGAGTGCAGGCCTGGTCTCAACGTGTAGCAATTTCAGTTTTATTATCGCCAGTCTTAGGCTTCTGTGATGGCCATGCTTGTTCCTTGGCTGCTGAAAGCGCAGGTGGGGTGTTAGTGAATATCCGCACCGTGCGTGCGTTAGATAAGATTGATGAAAAAATTAATGAGACGACAAAGGCGACTTTATCTGTTGATGGTCGCTTGCGTGATCTTAGCGCTAAACTTCAGAAGTTACATTTTAGAACTTTCAAACTGATTGCTAGCCAAAGAGAGGTCTTACGCTTCGGGCATAAAGAAACTGTTGCCTTGAGCGATGGCAATTTGGTCACATTGCGACCGCTGTCGATGGAAAATGAAAAAATTGGCTTATGGGTGCGCTGGCAAGACGGGAGCGGCATGGAAGTGATTGACACGCGCATGCACTTTGCTCCCGGAGAGAGCATCATTACAGGCGTTGATGCAAGCGGAGACACTGGCCTTATTCTCGCTATCGATGTGAATCCATTCTCTCAGAAGTCTCCTCCTATAGCTGAGCCAGTCACCTCAAAGTGAACATCCTTGCCCTAGGGTTTAGCGCAGGTAGAGGAATTTTCTGCCACCATTGGTCAGTTTATTGACGCCACCGGGGATAGTCCCGACCTCTAGTCAATATTATAACAAGTTGAATATATTGAGTATTTTGGCTGGGGGTTCAAGTTGCGGCTCCAGAATGCCGACTCTTATCCTTGGCGCAGATCCTGCTTCTTTAGGCAGCGTTGGCGGTGGTGGTTTTTTCTCTTTTTGCGGGTTTTTGCTCTATGTCAAAGTCATGCAAGCGCGACTTCAGTATGTCCGAGCAAGAGAGTGCCTTCGAGATGATCGAACTTAGTATGGCCGGCTTGGATGTTCTAACACGAGCATTTGAGGTCATCGAACGTGCTTGCCAAGAAACTCAAACCCAGTGCGGTCCGCTGATCGAGAATCCTCCAAAAGAATTAATCAACTAAAGTCGATCCAAGTTAATTTTCCAGCAAGCTATACCCCTACATTCGTAAGGGGGCTGACGTTCATCAGCTGCATCTAAGCAGATAGCTTCTGCACAACTTCTAATCGCAGTATATCGTTGCGCGCATCAACACGCTGAATCCTGAACTGCAAAACATCTCCAGGCTTTACGGGGACCTCGATCTTGGCCAAAGTCGGCATGACTAGCTCTCGAATTTCTACCAGCGGATGGCGCAAGTCTGTTCGCAGAACTACTCCGGTTAAAAGCTCGTTCTTCGATTGTAAATGCTCTATATAGCGCAGTAGCCAGAAGCGTTTGCTTTCCTTTGAAATGCTCTGGGCTACGGCTAAAGGCTCGCTTAGCGCCTCTATGATTTTCTCAAGATCTTCTGCCGAATGAGGTGGCGTCTGTCCTGCAAGATGAGCCAGCAATTGACGCTGGTTGACAATGTCGGCGTAGCGCCGAATAGGCGAAGTCGCTTGAATGTAGGCATCCAAGGCTAGGCTTGCATGGCGGGCGGGAGTGACTGAAGTAAATGATTTCTTCAGTCGCGAGCGCATGGAGTAATCCTGCGCCGGTCCTTCAGGAATATCATGGGCTGACTCGCTATGCTCGCTTGGGTCGGGTGCTGTCTGGCCGCGATAAATTAAAGGCAGGCGATGCCGTGCTCCATAGTCAGCCAGCACTCGATTGGCCAGGACCATTAGCTCGCTAACCGTACTACGGGCCGGGCTGTTTTCATCAATTTCCACCAATCTAAGTCCGCCGTCAGGACTTGGGCCAACTATGATTTCACGCTTACCTGCCCGGAAAGCTCCATTTTCGATGCGAATCGCTTCAAGGCCAGAAGATATGTTGTATAGCGTATGTAGTTCCGAGTCGGCCTTGTATAGCATCTCGTCAACTTCAGCGTAATTATAGCGCCGAGCAACCTTTATGATCGACGGCACTATCGCGGCTTTCGAGATCTCGAGGCGCTGGTTCAGCTCTATTAGACAGCTCATCGTAAGTCGAAGTTGTCCTTCGCGTAAGCTGAATAAATTTTCAGCGAGTGTGTCGGGCAGCATATTCGCTGTTCGTTCTGGAGCGTAAATTGAGGTGCCGCGGCGTAGAGCTTCCTGCTCTAGTACGGAGTTAAGTGGGAGGAGGCTTGCGACGTCGCTAATGTGTATTCCAAGCGAGAAGCCATCTCGACTGCGCTCAAAAGAAATAGCGTCATCCATGTCCTGGGTACTGACGTCGTCGATCGTAAAAGTGTGTAGGTGGGTTAAGTCTACGCGCTGGGCTCCGAATTCGCGTTTAATCTCATCAACCGTGTTGGGTAATGTGAGACGAGCTGATGCTTCGTGTACTGCACGCGGACGAGCCCACGAATAACGCTTGCGAGCAAATGCTAAATTGGTGTGGGGGGTGAGCACGTGCGCGGCCTGAAGTAGAGTTGCCATGCGCTGCTCGCGGCTACCACGAAGCTCGAGCTTAAGCTTTTCTCCGCAAAAGTCAGCCACCTCTTTTGCATCGCGTAGTCTCGCCCTTCCAACAGAGCGTGTGGACATCGAGAAGACGGGAAGGTGCCAGCGCCTGGTGGCCGCTCCGCGTCGGTGTCCATTTCGCCTCC
>JAIBBV010000083.1 GCA_019694465.1 Oligoflexia bacterium | reverse complement strand
TTTTCGTCCTACGCGACAAGCTAACCGCTGTGTTGCTGATCCTTAGCGCAATCACACCCACAGTGGTGTTTGGAGCTATTAGCGTTAGGGCTGGCTGGTTTTTTCTACCAAGCACGCTGGTACTCAAGAAAAATATCGCACTTGCGCGCTTCATTCTTAGCGCCAACATGTCCGGAATTCTTGAAGCCCTAACTGAAATGCTACGCACATTCTTAGCGCAGGCGGTAGTTGCCTGCTCTATTACTTTCCTATTGGCTACGCTTTTAAGAATCTCTCTATCCTTGCATAAAGAGCAAACAGAAGAGCCTATTCTTAAGAGCAGTGCGCTTGTTGTGCTGATCGCTGGATGCCTACACTTACTGCTAGCTTCTGTAGCCGGGCAAGCCTACAGATATGAAGCTTACCTTATTGCACTTGAACTTCTAGTGCTTGTGCAAGCTATTTGCCGTCCGGGAGTACTTGTGCCACAACTGCATACCCGAGTGTATCAAATTGCCTTGCTTGCTTTCCTTACACCGCGCATCCTGGGCTCATCGGCGGCATTAGTAATATCAGCCACCAATATTAACGAGCAACAAGGCGCTCTGGCGCGCTTTATCTCGGAATACTACCCAAATGCCCAAGTAGGCTTAAATGACATTGGCGTCGTCTCATTTACGACTTCGGCTAAGATCGTCGATCTTTTCGGCCTAGCACAACGTGACATTGCTTGGGCGAAATATGCTGGAACCTACGGCCCTGAGACCTTATCGCTGGCAACGTCGAATACACAATTCGCTGTCGTCTTTGATTCGTGGTTTGGCAATGGACAACTGCTGCCTGCTACCTGGGTTAAAGTGGCTGAGTGGGAGCATGAGTGCAATTTTGTTTGCACAGATCCTCGCTTGAGCTTTTATGCGATACATGAGGATGCGGGCAAGCTTGGCAACGCGTTGCTTCAGTTCGAGACAAAGCTGTCCCCCCACACACAGGCAACTTACCTAATTCCATAGTTTGCGTAGCTATGGCGTATACTTCCGTCAGCTCAAAGTCGGAAAATGCGAAGAGTGCATAACAAAATCAATAGATTGCTTTGCTGTGTCCGTAATACGCGTTCCCGCAGGAGAAAGTGAGTCCGAGGTTCTCGGCTCTAGTAACCGGAGACAATTTATATTTTTCCATATATTACAATATGTTACGAGGCCAAAAGAACCGTTGTGCTCAGCTCCTAGCTGGCGATCATTTGGCCCCGCTCTTGCACTTACTCTGAATTAGGTGTGGGTCGCCCAATTGGTTGAGGGCGCCGTGAGGTTTGCTAGAGCTACTCTGATATTATTAATCTGTATTGTCGTGGGCTTTAGCCCGGTAAAGTCGGCTGCCCAAACTGTAGCCGTCACTTCGTCCAATGCAAAAGTAGTTAACAATAAAAAAGGACTTTGGTGCTACCGCGCCCCAAATAACGCGCGCCGAATTGGCAAATTGCAGCCCGATGAGCTACACATTCGACTTCTCTCCAGCAAGTACCAATCGCTTAAAGCCCTTCAAAGGCTAATTCATAATAGCTCTGGTACAAAACGCGCATACTACAAACTCCTCTACCTCGCTCTTAGAGCTTGCCTTAAAACGGCCTTTAACTCTCCAACCCCCACACCCACTTCAACACCAACAGCAACCCCTACCAACACTGGCAATTTGGCTCCACATGCAGCAATCGCAGGAAATCCATTAGAAGTGCTAGGAGCGGCTATAACATTTAGTGGTAGCTCCAGTAGCGACCCAGAAGGTGCTCCCCTATCGTACAGCTGGAGCCTAGTTCAGCGCCCTGCAACAAGCAGCGCTACCCTCACTGCTGCGACTTCACAAAATGTATCTGTCATACCCGACCGGGCAGGAAGCTATGTTGTGCAACTTGTTGTAAGCGACGGCCAGTCACAAAGCTCAGCGGAGCAAATCACCTTTCAGGCAGTTCCAGGATTCCACGTTGGGGCAGGTCGCCCCTATACAACTCCTTCTTCAGTATCAAACCTTGTGCAGGATGGCGACACAGTACTTATCGATGCCGGCAACTACCCATCCGATGTCGCACGTTGGGCGCGTAATAACCTAACCTTGATAGGCCTGGGCGGTTACGCTCACCTGCAAGCGAACGGGCAGGCTTACGGTGGAAAGGCCATTTGGGTTATTCAGGGAAGCAATACAACTATTAAGAATATTGAATTTTCTGGTTGCAGCGTAATTGATAATAACGGTGCTGGAATTAGGCAAGAGGGCCCAAACTTAACTGTAGTAAACTCATACTTCCACGACAACCAAGAGGGGATTCTCGCGAACGACAACCCTACCAGTACTATCGTTGTCACCAATTCAACTTTTCTGCGCAATGGGTATGCCGATGGCCGAGCACATAATATCTACATTAATCATGTCGCTGAATTTTGGCTAATGTTTTCGAACAGCAGTCTTGCCAACGTTGGACACAACGTAAAAAGCCGCGCTTACCGAAATTTTATTCTATATAACCGCATCATGGATGAGGCTAATGGGTCCGCTAGCTATGAGATTGATTTACCAAACGGTGGCACTTCATACATTGTGGGCAATTCCGTTCAGCAAGGCCCTGCTACACAAAACTCAATCATCATTAGCTATGCTGAAGAAGGTGCAAGCAATCCATCACAAGATCTGTATGTAGTTAACAACACTATTGTCAATGATCGACCCGCCGGCGGTACATTCATCCGCAATCTCGCCCCTATTTCAGCCAGCGTTATCAACAACCTTTTTGTTGGCCCTGGCAGTCTTTTCAATGGACTTGGCACTTTTACAGCCAATGCATCCTATGCAAATGCCTCTTCAGCAGGACTTCGCGACTCTAGTGCCTACGACTACACACTATTGCCGAGTTCTCCTGCTATAAATGCTGCTGTGAACCCAGGATCTGGCTCTGGCCTGCCGCTAACACCTACCGAAGAATACGTACATCCAGGCGCCTCACGAACTAGGCCAGTGCTGGGAGCTCTAGATCAAGGGGCATTTGAATTTACGCCTTAGAAAATGAAGCGACACATACGATTTAAGGGCATGCCGCGCGCACTCTGGGAGCAACAATTGAGCCCAACAGAAGCTCTATTGACCACTCCAGCTGCGGATACAGTGCTAATTAGTGCATTCCCCAAAAGGGGTGCAGCAGACAATGCCTTACTGGCTCTACCAACTAAACTGAACAGGCCTACTAGGTAAGCAGCCAACCTTATTGAATTAGATTTTGACTCTGCACGGGAAAAGCTATTTGGAGAGTTACAACTTAACTCTCAGAAATATACCCGTCCGAGCACCGGCAGGGACACCAGGCTCGTTGCCGATCTCTGTTCCATAGCCAACAAACAGCTTAACTTTGCCATTTTCAAATTCTGGCCCACCCCCAGTCATCCTCCACGTGAGTGGATCGGGGAAGGATGTAAATCCGCCTCGACCACCACCTGTGATTACTTCTATCCTTGGAAATTGGCGATTATGCTCAGACTCTTGAATGCACTGAAGAAATTGATCGTCAAGAAATCCAGGCTGTCGAGCAAGCTCATCAAGCGTAGCTATGCTGGCTGAAAATTGATCCGTATCAGATCCACCCAGCAGAGATTCCGCTGTCTTTGTCGCAGTCATGAATAAATTATAGGAAAGACGAACCGGCTCAATGCAGCAATCGTGAGGATTAAAGCAGCTTTCCGTGGAAGGTCGCGACCCAAGCAGCTGAACCAGTAAGGCACGAATGTAATCGACATACGGTTGACACTGATCACTTATCAGTATCCCCATAGTCAACACGGGCTGAGTGGACTTATCTTTCAACAATAGTTCATGCACGGGTCTAACATTGCATGCAGCTGGGCTAGCGCTAACAATATTGGCGGATAGAGAAATACTGCAGAAAAGGGTTAGCAACAAAAAACCGCGCATAAAAGAGCTCTCTTTAAAACCACATGATGAACCCAAGAGGCTCATCAGCGGCAGGCTCTTAGAGTTATGGGCACCCATTTTAAATGTGTAACATGCACATTTAGAAACTTACTCGCGCACCCTTTGTCTGTAGCAGCCTTAGTAAGTCAATCTTTGCCAATATATTCAAGTAGTTATGGGCTGCGCTACACTATCTGCTCCTGCACAGTTGGCCTAGTCGATGGTGCCGCCACCACCCATTTTCATGCACCAGCACAGCTACTAATACAAACACGGCTACTAATCCAACTTAGCAGTCATGCCTACTCAGGGACGCCAGTACTTGTCACACTGCTCTCTACTATTGGCAAATGCTATTCAATCTCGCGGCCTGGAACAGTCCCAAGTTCCAGTCTGCAAAAACACCGCCCATTCCAGTATTAGTTATGGAAGTAGGATGAAATATTGTATTAGCACCAGAGGTAGAGATTAGCCGTGGAGCGATATCACGCACATCATGCAATGAACCACTAGCACCATTCACTAAGTACAGAACATCGCGGCTACCGACGTGCAACGCGGGACGGTTGCCAATAATGCGAGTACCATCCGGGCTTACCTTTCTTACGACGAAACCTTCATCCCAAGGTTGGAAAACTGCAGGCACTCTAGAATTCGCCAATTCACTCATGCCAGCACTAATGCTGCTTTTCACTGTGATTTTTAAGTAGTTTGGGGCCACGACAGGGTCCAAATATTCCAGCTCGCCATAGACAACGTTGTTTTTGTCGATCGTACGTGGTTGGAAGTACTCACCCGGTAGCCCCATTCCTGGTAATGCTTGAGGCCCAGCGGCGACTGACCAAATGAAGCCTCTCCGGGCCCCTCCTGCAGCAGTGCATGAACCAGCTACTACACCTTTTCCGTTTATACCGACTACTCCAGCTAAAGTGCAGCCTGCTGGAGCGGTGATAAGATGCGCAACATTATTCGTATCCCCTAGCCAGTAAATATCGGAGTTGAAGTTCACGTCGGAGGATCGAACCAACAGGTCATCTTGATCACTAATACCCATGGCATAATGCTTGATAAATCCTGCTGGCAGGGAGCCAGCTTGTGGCATGGCCAATTTAGTTAGATTTAAGCCCGATTTATAGACAGCCACTAAGTCAGGAGCAGTAGCGGAAGTAGCGGATATGGTCACAGCAACGTTACCGCGCTCATTGATACCTTCGATCCAGAGTCCATAACCCGCGGGATGAACGCCTGCTGGGTATGGTATCGGGATAGTAGCTCCATTACCAGGATCAAATGAATTTGGCGGAATACTGGCCTGCCCTCTAGCATTTGCAAACACTTCACCCGAATTTCCCCAAGTGCCGATCAATGACGAAATTCCGTGCAAGGGCTCAAAACAAACCGAGTCTATGGGAGGCAACGCACTAACCTGCGCTTGAGCTATTGTATACAAGAACGGTTGATACTGAAGGATGCCTACTAAGAGACCAGCACATACATTTCGATAATTCATGAACTACACCTACTCGATTAAGTTGACGACACCCGCGATTTTGTTCGCATTCAAGCAAGCAGCATGCCAGTGCACCTCACGGGCCTTGCGCATTGGGTTCCCAAGTGACGCACGCAGGCGCAACTATCTAATAGCATTATCAAATGGGATTATTTCCCGCTAGCGCTAAGCGCCGCGGGAACTAGTGCGCTTTGCTGGAGCAAAGCGCGAGCCTGCTCCCAAGTACTTAAGAAAGACAGGGACCTGCGCACTCTAAGTCGGCTCAGAGACCTCTGTCTCCCTGAATACATCTGGGCACTTTACTTTGAGGCTTTCGCAGGCAAGTGAGGGTGGCACGTTCGCCACACTCTCAAATTGCGCTTTAACCGCCTCAAAGTTACCTGCGATATCGCAACTCAAACTACTCACAACTTGACGAATAATTTGCAATGAGTCATCCAGACAGGCATCCATCTCATCAACAGTAGCTCCGCAGCTTTGTAATTTTTCAACGTCATTAAGAACGCAATCAACCTGCGAGTCGCCCTCGCCCTGCTGAGGAACACACTCGTTCACAATATCATTACAGGCCTGAACATCAGGCTGTGGAGTCTCGTCAAACGCGATTGGTAGCAGAGTAGTAAGTAGCACTCCTGCAAATGTGCATAACTCTACTTTGGTTGATCTGCGCATCCACCAATCGGTGAACTCCTGACATACCTGGGAGCGCTCTGCACTGGAGATAGTGGAAATGAGCTTGCCGCGCTCTAATGAGCTGGTCCATGCCCCAGTCGATGAGCTACCGCCACCGCAGCCGATGCTAGAGAGGAGGCATACTATTAATAGAAGCTTGCAAATTCGAGAAAACGGAGTAAGCATAAAGATCCTATCTTTAATCGAGATAGCTTTCCCACGGGCCCTAGGCTAATTAGTGCCCTGGAATGGTCCGCCCTTGACTAGTCATCTCCTAAGATGTATTATTTATACATCCAAGTCAAGAGTGGCGGGCTTTGTTTTTCATGGCATCTGATTCGACAGACAAATCACAGCGTGCACTCATAAACCTAATCAAGCCAATCGCCAGATTCGCGCTTGAACGAGGTATGAAGCATCAAGATTTGCTGGTGGCTCTTAAACATGCACTAATCGAATCAGCTCGCGAGAAGCTAGCTGCCGATGAACAGACCACTAGCAGAATTAGCGTTCTGACAGGCCTACATAGGTATGATGTAAAGAAAATTGAAGACACGCCAGCTCAATCTGGCCCCAGTGACGCACGTTCACTAATTGCACGAGTCTTATCACATTGGTCCACACAGCGAGCGTACTGCGATGCTCGCGGCAAACCCCGTCCATTAAGTTGCGATGGCAAAGAGAGCGAGTTCGCGCACATGGTATCGGAAGTAAGCCAGGCCATTAACCCCTACACAATTCTATTTGATCTTGAGCGGCTGCACTTGGTAGAGCGCACTGAGCGTGGGCTTGTATTAAAGTCTAAGCTCTTGGTAGATCGAGAAGATGTACAGGGCGGGCTAGAGCTACTAGCCGCCGATAGCGCGGATCTGCATCAGGCTATTTACGAGAACTTATTCCAGAAGGCAGAGCTGCCCAACCTGCACATTCGAACTGAATTCGACAATATTCCTGAGAGTGCCCTACCAAAACTGCGTATTTGGCTTCTAAAAGTAGGCACGCGCTTCCACGAACGGGTGCAGCGCTATCTTTCTACCCTAGATCGCGACTCCCACAAGCAGTCGGGCCAGGAGGCCAAGCACTCGCAAGCAGCCCGAGTAAGCCTAAGCTCATTTTCGCTCGTGCAGCTGCCCAATCCCACTCAAC
>JAIBBV010000042.1 GCA_019694465.1 Oligoflexia bacterium | reverse complement strand
CACACGGCTCGTTGGGTCGCAACAAGATCGGCTCCGACTAAATGCTGTGCATTAGTTGAATAACACTGGGGCCTAAAGCGGCGAACGGAAGATGGCATTTCGAACCATATATTTTTGAGTGTTTCCGTTCGCCGATAACTCATGAGTTTGGACTCATGCTATTTAATCCGAAGTGAGAGTGTGCCACCGTCACCTCGATCAATCAGCACACGCACTGGAAGAGCGGGCAACGGGACTTGCGATGCCTGCTCCCACGGGATGCCAAGTAGCGTACCTCGCGGTAAACTTACCAGCCCCTGCAAAGCGGCATCTGATTCGACGCTAGAGGGACCTCGCACGTAGAAAGTCTGCCCACGCGTGGAAACAACCTGCAAACGCGCTTCCACATCAATTACTGGCCGAATCTCGGCCAGCTCAAAGATCAGATACCCTTCCACAGGCAGTAGGATCTTTTCCCGCAGAGCGCCCTTCGCGTTCGACAGTGGTTGCAAACTCAGGATTATCCCAAGCATTCCTATGATGAAGCTCGCAAGATACAGGTAAATCTCCTTCCAACTGATATTGTGAGTGAGCTGCCTTACCACTCCGAACATGGTACCGACTAGCCCCATGAGAGCAACCAGCATCCACGGAGAGAACTGCGGCCAAACACCATCAATTTTTGTCCACATAAGTACTTCGAACGGCTGAACCTCAGACAATGAGTTCCGAATCAGACCAACACTTGGCCTGATACTCTGGACCCACCGAACCTGCGGCCATCCGACCCCGTTCGCCTCTGCAGTCATTAACTCCAGACACGAGACGGGGTGCTCGAACCTCTACTCTTATGAACTTGATAAATATCTATCACTTCGGCAGTTAATCTGCGCAGCAATCACTGAATATTGGGCGGTCTAACCTACTTTCCCCGAGTAATATTCCGGCGATCTTAATTACCGATTGGCAAGCTGCGCACTTCCGGGCGGCTTGTCACTGGGAATATATCACAGTTTTATTATTTAACCCATAACACCATCTGAGTTCTCAGATCCCCAGGGGATCCGGAATTCAGAGGTGTTTTAGTGAAAATACAATGAGTAATATGAGGTAGTTATGAAGGTTATCAATCTTAGGGCGTATTTCTTTCTTATAGCGATGTCCTGTTTCTTACGGTCTCCAGTGGCATGGGCCGAGCCAGCTCCAGGCGATGTATGCGCTGAAGACTCAACCAGCAGATTTTTTTGGGATGTAGGGACAGAAGCAGGGACCATGAAACAGGTACTACGTGAAATCGAGCGCGCGACGAGCGCCTATGAGACTGAGTGCAAGGCATTCTGCGCAGAAAATAAGTGCCCTCTCTATAATGCGCACCATCACCATGAGGACGGCAGCAGCGAAATTAATTCCGGCTCCGTGGATCAAATGACAGAAGCTGCTCAGGACGCTGGCAATCTAGTTCCAGACATTTCAGTACCATTTGTGAGTGCAGCTTGGGAGTATATCATATTCCACTGTGTTTGCCTTAATGAGGGTCCAGTTGGTCCACCAGTCCCCGTGGCAACGCTTGAGAGCCAAGCTCTGCTATAGACGAAATTTTGAAATACGTAGTGGTGCACAAATGTCTAAGCAGTGCCCCACTGCGTTTTCTAGTTTTAGCTCTAAGCCCTCCTAATCTGCCTCGCCAAAGATAGGCACCGCCAGACAAAGAAGCTCGGCCCAAATCTTTCTTTTCAGAGTTAGCTTTTGTAGGGGCGCAATCTTGGAGCTTTAGATCGGCTTCAAACGCGTTGGAAGTCGATTTCAACAAGGCCAATGTTAAACACCGGCTTGAAATATAAAGAATACCTATATTCGGGACATTTGTCCGGCTAAGCGAGGCCTAAGCGTAATAAGTAGAGCTTGCCTGGGCGGTAAACTAACCAAGCTACCTCTTATCACTCTCAGGTTCCTTTCCTTTTCCGATTTCAACGATATCAGGGATGCTGAGAATCATGCTCTTGTATCCATCTATGCCTGTCACAAATCGCTTGGGCATAGCAGAGAGCTGTCCAAACTTCTCAATCTTTCTGCCAAGCCAGCGATCCGCCACCAGTGATTCTAAACCACTCCATGATGGGTCCACTGCCAGTAGGCCCAAGCTCATGGAAAGAGAAAGTGCATCAAGTTGGGGAATTGCGACACCAGCCATATGAGTAGCAGCAGACACCTCATTAACAACCAAAGTCGATACCTTGTAACCGGTTACTACTAGATCCAAAGCGACCTTTTCTCCAATCGCAAATTCCTCATCTGTTGGCGCATAAATGCCCATCCGATTTGCAGAGCGCAGGTGCGCCCCTTCTTTCGGCAAAGGCTTTAACCCACCGGCCTCGGTATTGTATAAATACACAATTCCCGCCCGCATTACTCCGTCCCTGAACTTACCTCCGCTCAAAGCTGAAACAGTACCACCAGACAGCAAGCTCAGTGTCGGCCCCTGTCCTTCAGTTAAGCTACCAACAAAAGCTGACAGGAACCCTGACTGGACTCTTTGACCCTGCATTGCAGAGACTGCACCGCCTGCGGCTCCATGCGCCAGCGCCTTGGAGAGACTCGTTGTATTATGCCCAAATTCTTCCCCGATTTGAAAAGAGGCCATTGCGCTGAGTGCTGCAAAAGGTGCCGCTTTAGCACCACTGCGCAGGCTTTCTCCTGGTCCTGCTCCACTCACCAATGCGGCAGAGGCAGTTGAGACAAAGCCAGCAAACGCACCACTCAAACCAGTAATTGCAGTATTGCCCCACACCATGCAGGCCAAAAATGATTGACTCAGAAACGATGTAGCAGCTCCAACTGCCCAGGTACCAGTGGCAAGCATGACAACAAGCGGCAGCGCAATTTTCACAAATTGCTTTAGCTTCTTGAACCATGAATAGCCGGTTGGATCGGTTAGAGAGGCAGGATTGTTACGCACATAGGCATAACGGTTATAACTCTGTAAATCTGTTGGGTCCTGCACGATTGGATCTGCACTCGTGAATCGGCCGATCACGGGATCGTACACGCGTCCATTCATGTGAATTAGCGCTACCGAATCCAAGTGTTCATGCCCAGTAAAGCCTCGATCAAGCTTTGAGGTAACCGCTGCAGCTCTCCATGTTAAAGGATCTCGTCGTTGTCCCCAGGCGTCAAAGCTTAATACTTCAACAATATTCTGCCGGGCATCCGATATGGTCTGAATAGATCCAAGGTGGTCCAGATGCAAAAATTGCATTACGGCTGTACGTGTAGGTCTCCCAGCCGGACTGCTCACTGTTCCCTTGGTGTGGCTCTCCTTATATACTGCAACATAGCCATCCTGCGACTTGATGTAGTGCACCCGAGTTTCTGCAGTTCCGCCGACTATTCTTTCGTACAGACCGCCCCCGATCAGTACTTTCGTCTCCAGGAGGCTGCCATTTGCATAGGATCGCTCCTCCACGCGCTGGTCGGAGACATCCAGATCAAACTGAACTTCATTATTGCCATCCCGTATTGATACGACCTTGCCAGTAGCGGAATAAGCAATTCTGCCACTGCGGCTTGTGAGCCGATTACCGGTTGCATCATAGGTATAGCTATTCGTCATGGCCCCGGTGATTTGAGTAACGGCATGCGGACCGGCTCCAGAAGTACCATACAAATACGTTCCAACATCAGTTTTCGAAACAATATTCCCCAACGAATCGTAACTAAGCGAAACTGGAACTTCTCCAATAACTTGGGACTGCACCAATCGATTCAAATTATCATAGGCAAATATCTCTGTTAGCCCCATGCGCTTATCTTGTCGCTGCACCAAATTGCCGATCGCATCAAAGCTAAAACCTAAATCCTGTATATTGCCCGCGCGAACTCTGACTAGCATTCCATTGTTCGCGTCGTAATTAGCCTGAGCCGTTAAACCATTTCCATACAAGGCTGTGGCTAGCTGATTTCTAGCTGTACGCCCTGTAACTTCCCAAATCCGCGCACCGCTTGAATCATTTTGAATAGCACTCAGATATCCAAGATTGTTGAACTGATTTCGGATTGCAAAGCCACTCGGATACTTTAAAGTAGCTACGCGCGAGTACTGGTCATACGTTTGGCTGAAAAGATACTGATTGCCATGTACGTGCGTAAGCGTACCAATCAGCCGGCTATAAGAATCGTAGGCATACTGCTCCCAGTAGCCGTTTGACTTGGCAATTTGAGCTAACTTCCCAATACCATGTGCCGCTGTATCGTAAGTCCAAGTATCTGTCCCATCAGCTGTCGTGCGTAGCACCAATCTTCCAAGGCGGTCATAGGCATACGAGGCAACACTACCCAAGGCGTTGGTCTCAGTAAGTGTTTCGCCCAGTTTATTGAATGTGTAGCGGCTGACTCCGGTATCAGGGTCAGTGATTTTGGTTTTACGTCCTGCTTTGTCATACTCCAGGCTTGTAACGTTTCCGGCGGCGTCCTGTATTTGGATGTTGT
The DNA here is from genome assembly GCA_019694465.1 of Oligoflexia bacterium. Classification (GTDB taxonomy): domain Bacteria; phylum Bdellovibrionota_C; class UBA2361; order UBA2361; family JAFLCA01; genus JAIBBV01. The sequence goes on along the minus strand of JAIBBV010000042.1, from coordinate 31,132 downwards.
TGCCGTAACTGTCACGATCAAATTGGATGATATTTCCGCCACTATCAGTAACAGAAACTACATATCCCTGCGCGTCGACCATTTGAGTTGTTGTCTGCGCAAGCGCATTAGTAGTTGTGGAGCTCAAGCCAGCGTATGATTTAAGCGTCTGCACATTCCCTGGGCGTACCTCGCGCGTCAGTCTATTTAAGTCATCATACTCAAAGGTGCTCCATAATATTGGATCACCCACAAAGTATGGCTCAGTAGCATTTGTGAGCTGCCCGCGGCTGTCATACACTTTTTCGACCCTAATCTCTCGCCCATCGAAGCCAAGATGAGCTGACATTATCTCCCTGCCCAAAACGTCGTAGTAGGTAGTTGCTGGTGCACTACCAGAAACTGTTTTGGTTATGACGTATGCTGCGTTCGCATATGCACCGGCTGCGGGTAGCGCATAAACAGTACTAGTCGATGTGCCATCAGCTCGCAGTTCTCCCAGAACTCGTCCGAACCCATCGTAACTCCAGCTGGTAGTAAGCCCGTTAGGGCCAGTCAGACTAAGCACGACTCCTGAGAAAGCATCGTAAGTGCGGGATTCGCTCTGCCCCAGCGGATTAATACTTTGCACAGCAAACTGACCAAGCGCATCGAAAATGCGGGATTCGGTGCGGCTGACAAAGTCTGATCCTGACAAAGTAGTACTGATTACATTGCCAAACACGTCGTAGGTATGGCTCTTGGTGTACTCAAATTGAGAGTCGCCCTGTTCATATATTTCCGCAGTAACATTTCCTGTAACATTGTTGTAATTGAAATTAACCTTGCGCGACTGCGGCGCAGCTGTGGATCCTGTGCGCGCAGTTTTAGTTACTATGCTTTGAGTCAGTTTTCCAAGCAGCCAAGTGCTAGGATCATGCGAGTAAGTATTATCTGTTATCTCTGTGGAGCCATCACTACGGCTTACAAGAGTCTGTGTTGGACTGCCCCAGCTATCGTATGTAAGTGTTGTGCTTACGGCCTTAACAAAGGCTCCATCTAGCTCATACGTATTATCAACAGTTTGTTGAGGGTAACCGAATAGAGTGCTTCCAGAATTAAAGGATAGCGAGGTCCAAACAATATCTTTAGATGACACTAATATATTGGTTGATAGGCGCTGCTCAGTGCGGTAAGGCGAACCAATAAAGGGAGCGTCTTGCCGATAGTATGTGGTCGTAACAATTCCAGTTTCATCATCAGTTTCTGAAACGACACTGAATCCAAGAGATTCCCGACGTTGGTGGTTATACTTCAAACCCTGATAATGGAAGGTGTGAGTGGATAAACCACCTAGCCCATCACTCATACTGGTCGATGAGACCACCCTAGTAGCGGGCTGCAGATCCATTACTGGATAAACCGCATCTGTCGACTTAGTGTACACGCTACTATCGGTCAACAGCGCGTAGTTGATATGAATTTGGGCACCGAAACCGTTGGTAATAGTAGCGATACGCGTACTGTTGTGCGAGTTATGGATCTGAATGAAAACCTTGTCTCCAGCTACTCGACCAATATCGGATATGCCATCACCATCCAAATCAGCGACAATAAATGGTGAGTTGTTTTCATTGCTATAACCATGCTGCGGACTTAAATCATCGTGCAGGGGGTGAGCGATAAATCCACTCGAGCCATCCGATACATAGTACTTAGTATACGTTTGATTGACGCGTCCAAAGTCGGATACTCCATCTCCGTTAAAGTCAGCTGAGAATATTGGATAGTTATCCTGGGCCCCAAGTTGCTGATACCCAAACTCATTAATAGTCTGATGCAGGACTGCTCCACGCCCAGTCGACAAGTATAGGTCAACACTATAATCGTTTGTCAGTCCGAAATCGGTTAGCCCATCGCCATTCCAGTCCCCCACATGAATTGGATAGCGACTGGTAGACCAATGTGATCCTCCAGTAGCTGGCACTGGTAGGTCGTATAGCAACACAACTTCAGTGCCGCGTGATACATAGAAGCTGATAACCTCCTGACTAGTCCAACGATCCTCCCATGCCACTGCAAAATCAGATAACCCATCGCCATTCCAATCACCGGTGAAAATGTATGGGTAATAGTTTGTTGGGTCGTTAATTACTACTGGTTGGATCGAATTGATGTTGAAGCCGTTGCCGTTAGCAAAATCAAAGTAAATGGTCAGTGTCTGAGTAGAAGTCGCCAGATGCCCTCGAGCAAGGTCAGTCCTACCATCTCCGTTCCAGTCTCCTGCAAACAATGGGTCACGCTGTTGGTCGTTAAAGCCCTGCGCACTGGTCAGATCAAATAAGTCTGGTAGGCTATTGTAGGTGCCAGTCGCATTAGCCGTGGATGCTCTGACTACAATCTTGTAGCCATCAGAACGAGCCAAATCGGTTCGGCCATCCGCGTTCCAATCTCCGGTAACCATCGGCTTGCTGTTAGTCTCATTATAACTGCTCTGGGAGTACTCAGTTAGCGCCTCGCAAGAGGAGTAGTTATGGGCACTGGTGGCGAGACAATTATAGGTTTGATTCAACCCCACCCTAACTAAATCAGTTCTTCCATCCGCATTAGTGTCGGTCACAAATATGGGATAGGAATAATTTGTTGAGAAGCCTTGCGCTGGAGACAAATTGAAAAAGTCATCGTGCGCCACAAATATTTTCCAATCTGCTGGCTGCTCCCCCCACTGAAAGGTAGTGGCTGGCAAGCAAACTCCACTTCGATCACACTCCTGTATTGAAGAAATGTAATCCAGCTTAACGATATCGTTTAGCTGATAAGTCATATTGTAAGACCATGCCAGAGCACTACCACTGTACATTGATATCTGACTAATACGTTGGGTAGTTTTGAACTTATTTGCCCAAATGTACTGGGTCTTGGCAAGTGAACGGCTCTCATATGTGATTGCAACGCGATTGTAGGGAGTCAATCCAACGGATGAGTTCCCTGTGTAATCGATGTACTGCGGCAAACTGAAGCCATTTTGCACATCTTGCCAATACGAAACCGTATAGAAATTTCCATTCCGATCGCTTACCTTGTTTACGTTCCAAGAAAGGATGTCGGTATAGTGACCTCGTAATTTAGAGTTTTCAACTCGGCCATATTCGTAGATTAATCCACTCTTTGATTCGACCGTGAAATAGTCAGGGGCGCTACTGCCTGCTGCGTGCAAGATTACTCGCGAGAACGTCTCAGAGGCCGTGCGATATTCTGATAGATCTGCCCCGTAGGTTCCGCTTACAAGTATTAGCTTTTGTCCATCCAGACAAAAGCGATCGACGCTATCAAATTTGACCCCGCGTACAATTCCATCTTGTTGCAGATTAGATGGGCAGCGCGAGATGGCCGACAAGCCACCCAAGCTCCAGCCAATGCCTAAAAGACCCGCCGTGGTGCTTCCGCTATCGTAATTAAGGGTTAAATTTGGAACCATTCCAGCAGTGCCAGGCGGAACGACTAGCGATATTTCATAACTTGCATTTCCATCTTTGGTAACGCTGAAATCACCCGCGATTGAACCAGGCGACGTCTGCGCCTCAAGTGATGAGATGTTCCCAAAAAGGCTAACTTGTAAACTCAGAACTGAAATTAGGAGCCGAAGGCCCCAACACGCATCACGCATAGACATTACCTGCTATACCTAGGGCTCCCACCATGGGACCCCAAATTTATCTTTCGAGTGAGGCCTGAAACCGATTTGAAATAATGCACTTCACTTTTTGCTTACTGTCTGACCACACAGCATCATGTGCATATGTGCTCAACTGGCAATAATCGACGACACGCACAAATTCACGTTTCTAATTTCACACTCATTTAGGGGGAACCAAACCAACCTCGAGTAACTTAGCACAGATCGAGAATGTAAATATTGATTATTTGCGAACTTTAGCGAACTTTTTACCGCAACACAGCAAATACGCCACAATAATTTGAGTTCGCAAGTGAAGTGGTCCTCTATCTCTTGCGAACTCAACTAATAATACTTTACCTGGTAAGCGCATTGTTCCTACAGAAAAAATAGTAAGCCTTCGAGAAGCTCTTCGAAAATCTCTGCTGCTCCTAAAACTTCTGCGGCAGACTCCGCAGCTCCAACACCAGTGACTCCAATTGCTGCATCAGTGGCGATTTCTGCCAAGCCAAACTCAATCGCCTCCTCCGCCGCTACCGGCGCAAGCCAATTTCCAATCCCCTCCAGACCAGGTGTGGAAACACTCAAGAGACTAAAGTTTGGGGAGGCCAATGCAAATGCATCCGGGTTTATCGAAACTAAGGAGAAACCAACTCCACCGATGTTCATGAGACTTGGTGTCATGCTGAGTGCCGAGGCGGTAAACCAGCCCCGTCCTTCTGCTTCTTTCTTCACTTCGGGGGCCATTGCCAGCACCACTCCCGGTTTAGCACCATCTTTTCCAGCCCACTTGACGATATTTGCTTCCGATATTGCCGCAAACTGCTCAATTGTCTCCACAAGCTTCTGAGCCCTATGTCCCATTGTACTGTGCTGACTATTAGATGGATCGCGCGGTTCCCATTTCTGCGCTACGGCTTTATCGTCGAAGCTATCGCGCAAATCTATCAACGTGCGTTTTACTGCGTCAGCATACTTTGAAATTGGAGCAAAGTTGGCCTGAAAGGCTGCATTCTCTTTGCAACTCTTGTAGTGCTCTGAGGCCAACATTGCTTCGTAGGCGACACCAAAGCTAATCAATTTTTGCTCTAGCACTTTGTGATAATGCTCCGCTAAACCAGAGCCAGTAATGCCATGTTCCTTTTTGTCACTGGCGACAATAGTTTCTAGAACATCAGTAATTTCATGCCCAACGCGAACAAAATCAGCCTTACGATGAAAATATTGACTTAACTCCTCGGCTACTTTTAGATCTTCGCGTGTCTTTACAGTAAAGACCCTGTCATTATCAGCCTTGGCATGGGCTGGAGTGGGCTCCTTGGGCCCAGCGCTTTGTTTTGCTTCATCACAGCCCCCAAGCGTAAGGACAGCCGCCAAAAATGCGCTACCTAAACCAAGTCGCTGCCCACCCGTAAACCCAGCCCACTGGCTAGCGTCCGCACCACTACTAACTTTCTCGGCTAACATAGAGATCTCCACACAAATTTTCTTAGCAATTGAATTGCAAACTTTGCTTCTCTCGAAGCGAAGTAATACGCATCACTCAGTTAATCACTCTTAACTCAATGCCGATCTTCGACTCCACTATGTGTTCGCTAATAGAGGGTCTTATTTCTCTGATGTTTGCTAACTGCGAAGCTGTCGGTCATACCGCACTACGTTGAGGGCCCCCTGCTTGCTTGAATGTTGACGAGTGGCTTTAGAGCTTTTCAATAGAGCCAGTTACAAAAAGCCTTAGCGCTGGTTGTCTAGGCCTCATAGAAAAAGTGACTGGCTCCAAATGCTGGCCTGAGATCAGAAATCCACTGTGCTTTTTCATCATAAGCAGCCGAGAATAGACGCCCGCACCATTCAGCTCGTCGAGCTTGCAAGAAGCGCAACTGAAACACCTTTTCGTTCGCTATTTCTTGCGCTCCTAGTACCTCAATCTTTCCTGGCTCCGCTGACATTACTGGTCCGTGGACGGTGCCTACAAGTCCACTGCAGGCAGACAGAGCTTCCCGAAAAATAGAGCACGATTCAGCCAAAGGAACGCCGAACAAATGTTGCGCTCCTGTGTCTCTGGCCGCAAACAGATAATATGGAATACAGCCCAAAGAAACCTGGGATTGCCACAACTTTGCCAATGTATTCGCGCTATCGTTGATTCCCCGCAGCAGTGGAGTTTGTGTCCTAATTACGGCTCCGCAGTCCTGCAACACCTTTATCGCTTGTTTCACGGCACTTGGACCCAGCTCATGTGGATGCGTAAAATGTGCCACTATGGTCAGGTGCTTGCCAGCAACAATGATCGATTTGAGGATCTCCTTAAGATCGCTCGCATCCGCATCACTAGTGAATCTAAATGGCCAGTAGCTCAACGCTTTTGTTCCAAACCTAATGCTACGAATATTATCCAATTTTGCTGCAAGCAGTGCATCTACGTATTTCCGTAGGACAGCGCTTGGCATCACGAAGGGATCTCCACCTGTGAACAATACATCACTAACCTCTGGATGCTCCCGCAAATAGGCAATCAATCCATTGATGTCGCTGGTTTCTATGCGCAGCTGCGTATCTCCCACGAATTGGGGCCAACGAAAGCAAAAAGTGCAATAGGCATGACAGGTCTGTCCCTGTCGGGGGAAAACTAAAACAGTCGCTTTATATTTATGTTGTAAGCCAGGCAGGGCGGTTCCATCTGCCAAGCGCGGAACATTCTTAGTAGTTTGACCAGCTGGATGGGGATTCAACTCACGCCGAACAGCAGCGACAGTCTGTGCAAGTAAAACGGCATCATTGGCGCGCTCAGCGTTGTACACACGCTCAAAATGCGCGGGACTAAGCATTTCTCGCCTCGGGAACACCATCCGATAAATCGCGTCTGTTGGATCGTTCCAGTTAATTAGCTCCTTAAGCACATAGCTATTCACTCTGAACGGAAACACCAGACTAACCAGTCGCATTTCCTCGCGTAGCTCAGCGCTAAGGGACATGAACCTAGCATCCCCAGTGAGGAGCTTTGAACTGATCGAGTTAGCAACTTCAAATTCCAATCGTCATCTCCCCTAAGCTCGCATTGGCCCGTTCGCTTGCAGGTAGTCCAACACTGATTTGACTTCCTCTCTGACTTCCGTGCGATTTGACACAGTACTGGGGTGTGCACGTACGGAGCCAATTACTCGCGTTAGCACACTCTCGGCTACAAATGGATCGTTAAGAACAAAGCAGGTAGCCTCTTCTAAGCGTGGCAGTGAAGGAACCCGATAAAACATAGTAAAACTCTCTACCCTGGCCTGTTCCCCAATCTCTACCACCCCCACGATGAATGGAAATGTGGCATGCGTAAGCGAAAGGCTATAGCCGGGACATGTGTCAATTTGGTGCATTATTTCCAGCAGGTGACCCGCCACCATATCGGCAGTGACACCGGCCGGATATAGCTTGAATTCACCACTGGGCATTTGGGTAATCATATCCCAAAGCGTCTGGCGCATGAGCGTCTCTTCAAAAGCAACGCGGCCATTTTTGTAGCCTTCAAGCATAACTCGCTTGCGCGCAAAAGTTGCTGTTGGAGCATTTATGTGTCGAAGAAGCTGATCCGAATAGGTCGGCAACGCTGGTCGATAAAAGAGACTCGTATTCTTCACCGGTTCATTGTGGTCAAAGTATTCCAGGAAAAGTCGGTCCCATCCCTGTTCACCCGAAGAGATATACAATGAACCCTGGCTTCTCACTCGACCTAGCGGCGAAATACTGGAAAACTTATCAATCAAGGCGAGAATCTTATGATCGGAAGCAGCGATTGAAACGGAGATCTCGGAAAGGGCGCTAATTTGCGAGTCCTTTGCAATTTCAAGCCTAAGGCGCTTCGGATTAAAAATCAGAGCCAGCTTGGGTCCGGAAAAAATGTGCTCCTCTAAAATCGACAACTCGAAGCGATACAGCCCGACCCGAATTAATTCTGCTACCTGTTCACGCGAAGCGTTGGTACCATCGAACTCACGATAGATCTCAATCATTCTGTCCAGCGGATCGGGGTTTTCATTGGCCCCCGCACTACGACTATGCAGGTCTAACAACAGCGCCAAAAATATAGTCGCGCGCATTGGGGAAAGCTTTACTTCCACATCAAATAGGCCCTGTATACGCAGGACGTATGGCTTACGCTCTCCAAGCGATCGATCTAGCGAGACCTTCATCTCGGGGCGTTGTTTTTGGGGAGGGTCTACCGTTAGCGGGCGCTGTTTATTTATTGCTTTTAGCTCGGCACGCAAAAGACGAATTTCGTCCAGCAACTGCTGCTCTACAAGCCCCGGATCACCACCATTATTCATAACAAAAGTGCGACATAAAAGGATGCGGATTACTTCGCTCTGCTCGCGATGCGAGCCCGTAAAAGTTTCCTAGGTCATTCTCGCTACAGGCTCTAACACGATTCTGCAAGTATTATGGGAATGAAAGCGAATTCAGACTCACTTTTCAAGCGCTTTTGTAAAAATAAGCCCAATAAGAAAGAATTTACTTGCGTCAGAGGATACACCTAATCCTCAGGATTTCCAGGCGCCCTTTTCGAGACATGAAAGAGCACGCACAAGTTCCAAAAGTATAGCTGAACTAAGATGCTAAGAAAGATTAACGTGGACGGGTGTGCTAAGCTTTTCGCGAGGATCGAGAAGCAATAGCATCGCGTGCTCGCTCGCGCGAACGACGAAAAGCTCCGGGGTCATCGGTGAATTTATAGGATTGAGACGTATACCAACGGAGGCTTGAAAAACGAAGACCAAAAGACCCAAGCGGAACGCCTCGACATTTAGCCTCAGAACTGAAACCACAAATCGCATACAAAAGTAATAAGTCACCGCGTGCGCCGAAGAAGTGTGGGGCCAGGATACGGGCAACTGTTACTCACAAGTAGGTGTTCTTCTTTAGCCCTCAATTAACGCTGGCTAGCTTAGGCACCACTACGACGAGGGACAGCCTCTTCGAAAGGCGGCAACGATCGCACCCGCCGTCGGGTCTGAATCTTCTTGCCATTCCCCCCCGGGAAGCGAAAACTTCCCGAGCGGAATCCATGGCCTCGAAGCGATCGTGCTCGGCAAAGTTGGGTCAAATTCAAAGTGCTCAACCGCCACTGCCTTTGCACTCAGCAATACGTCGCAGTGCTGGGCATGACAACTGGATTCCCCACGCCATAGCGCATAGCGTTTTACAATCTGCCAGCCACACGCTCGTGCGCGAGAAAAGAACCCCCACACTTTCCACATTCGATCGCGCACTGTCGGATACCCCTCCGGGGAGAATGAAGGAAGTGGGTGCCGTCCGCCTGGATCCTCAATCTCTAGACGGAGAATCGGGGGGGCGATGGTGAACTTGCTGTCGGCATACACTCCTGTGGGATGCACGCCGAGGAGCACGGCAAGAGCATCACGCTGGTTTCCATGCAGCTTCATCATCACGAAGCTGTACACCAGCAACGTGGCATACACCCCTGCACAGAGGCGAGCTGACCCACTCGCGCAATTCTGCGATCTTTGCGTGCCTGGCTCGCCGCTGCGAAAGTCAAGGAAGGTGCACAGTGCGGCGGTCATGAGCATGCCAAAGAACGTGAGTGGAAGCAAAATCGAAATCGAGAGGTGAAGCGCTATTCCAGATACTAGAAAGATTCGACGAAAGCGTCGAAAAAGTATGAGCGGGAATAACAGCTCATATGCAGTCACTAGATACGTCATCGGCTTTAGTAGCAGCTGACTTTCCACCACGAAGGGCAACTTCCATGCACATACGTAGGGAATATAACTCGCATACCAAAGCGCTAACCCCTTCGACCACAGCTCTGAGGTCAACTTGGTAAGAGTAGCATCGAAATAGACCAAGGTGAGCACCAGGACCACCAGCAGCGAAAAGTGCCTTTCCTGCCACTCAGCTCTCGCTTGAATCGGCGAGAGCCTCCTTCTAAAGACGACATTATCCAAAGCTAGGCCTTGGCGGTGGGGCGCAAAAAGAAACAGCAGTGAAAACAATTCAATCACCCAATCAACTTCGTACCAAGCAAAAAGCATAGGCTGAATCGTCTTTATCGCTAGGAAGGTAAGTGCCGTAGATAGGGGCAACAGAATGCCGACCAGCGAGCACGCGGAGGCGACGAGCAGTACAATCAGTGTGCCACGCGCCGAATCGACTTCAGCAATGCTAAATGGTGCCGTCCGAAAGACTACCCAATACTCAAGGAACACCACGCTGTAGAGCAGGATCCGGAATAATCCGACGCTCATTCGAGTAGTGGGTATATCGATTTCGCTCCACAGTCGCTGCAACATGAATGATCTGTAGTTTCACAGAGTTCCACGCGCGCGACCAGTCACCATCTTATGGAGCAGGTCCAAGACAGGCACCCCCACCTAAAATATATTGGCAAATTGGTCATTCTAGGGCCCATGAAGTACTTGGGTGTGGTAGGTTGGTCGGTTTTACTCAATCGAAGCCCCACGATGCAGCACGCGACATTCACTACGCGTGGCATCGTGGCGCGCTATCTCTGCTTTGTCGCGGAATCTATGCAGGATGCGATGACGCTGACTCAAGAACGTGGGGGGTCAGGTCTAAATCTCACCGATCCCTACAAAGAATCGGCTACCGAGATAGTTGACCAGTTAAGTGTTGACGCGACCGCGCTGCGTGCAACGAATACGATTCGCTTTGCGGAGGTGAGCTTCATTAGCGCAGGTTTCGACACCGACATCGATGACATTAGCGCCACACTCCGCCCCATCTCATAAATACAAGAAGTGGCAGGTTTGTGAATTGCTACGCCCTCAAAATCTGATTAGCTATACGACGTAGCCCTTAATTTAGGTATTTATTAACCCACTGCTATGGTAGTTCGCGATACTCGATCTTAAGCAGCTCAATCTCCTGCACGCCCTTAGGAGATTGAAAAGTTACCACATCCCCCTCTTTGGCCTTGAGAAGAGCACGCGCTAAAGGAGAGGCCCAGCTTATGCGCCCTTTGGCCACATCAACTTCATCAACTCCAACTATTGAATAGGTGCGTTTCCTGTCATCCTCATCCACAATTGTCACTGTGGCTCCAAAGCGCACGTGATCACAACTACTCTTGAGAGGATCTACTACCTCGGCGAACTCCAAACGCTTCGACAAAAAACGGATGCGCCGATCAATCTCGCGTAAGCGCTTTTTCCCATAGATATAGTCGCCATTTTCGGAGCGATCACCATTTCCAGCCGCCCAAGCAACGGTGTTAACGACCTCCGGGCGCTCCTTGTGCTTCAGGCGTCCGAGTTCCTCTTGTAAACGCCGCGCACCGGCGGGAGTGATATAATTTTTACTTCCTGCTGGAAGACCCTGCCGAGCGTCAAGGTCCGCACTATCCTCGCTATCACCTTCCTGCTCCTTGGTAAATGCCTTGCTCATGACTATCTGCTCCGTGGTGACAAGGCCTGACAGTTTGGACAATAGTGCGTGCCGCGCTGACCAACCACCATGCGCTGAATCTTAGTACGGCATCGTGGACATGGCGCGCCCTCACGCCCATACACGCGGGGCGAATAATTCCCGTACTCAACGACAGAGTCACCAATATCTGTGCCCTGATACTTAATGGCGGTATGTAAAATGCGCCGAATTGAGCGATATAACCTGCCCACCTCATCACGCTTTAAACTATCGGCGATGCGCAAAGGGTGAATACGCGAGCACCACAGCGATTCATCAGCGTAAATGTTGCCCACCCCTGCCAGGAAAGTTTGGTCAAGCAACAGTGGTTTAATTCTAGAGCGACGCCCAGCTAGCGCTTTGGCCAGGTCTGCCACAGTGTATTCAGATGAAAGTGGCTCTGGTCCAAGTCCTGACAAGAGGACATTAGGCGACTCAACGAGATAAAGCCTTCCGAACTTGCGCGGATCATTAAAACGTAGCTCCCGACCACCTCGCAGAGCAAACACCACCCGATCGTGACTACTTGCAACTGCATTACGCGCCACTACCTCCATAGAGCCGCTCATTCGCAAATGGCCAAGCAAGAAAAATTGTGGTTGATTTTTATCATGCTGCAGACACATCACTATGTATTTGCCACGCCGCCCCACTGATAGCACCTTGGAACCAGCTAACTGAGAGCAAAACTGTCTTACGGATGGACAGTGGACGGTCCGAGCCCATTGCACACGCGCTGAATCAATCACGCTTCCGCGCAATCGCTCATCTAGATAGCGAGCTGTAGTCTCAACTTCTGGCAATTCAGGCATGATGTGCGTATGTATTAGTAAAGTCTAGAAAACTTAAGGATCCAGTATATTCGTTACAGTGCGTTGCATGGCGCGCCGCTTTTTCATATCAGCAATTCTACGATGTAGGAGAAACCAAAAGGTAGGCTGAGGAACCCGCTCGCGCTTGGAGATAGCCTTATTGAGAGACTCCTTTAGCATGGAGATCTCGGTCGCCAACTGACTTGGCTCACGTGCGGGAGATTCCTGATCAGTATCGCCCTCGTCCATTGGTTCTATTTTATCAGCCACCCTGTATCCTTAATCAGCTTGACCTATTGATATTATCATAGCAAAGATCATGCATGTCTCTACACCTTTTGCTTACAGATTTGCGGTTGGTTACAGTACTTGTTCTTCTTGGGGCAAGCTTTGGCTTTGTCATACTGACTGCTTTGATGTGGGCAATTCGTGAACGAGCAGAGGCACTTATCCCTTCAGTGCGCGTCACGCGTAACATTATACTCCCTACTGCCACACTTCTTTACTTAGCACTGTTTGTGGCTGAGCTCCCCCAAACCGGAGTGGCGATCCGCTTCCTTGAAAGCGTATTTTGGGTTGAGGTGCTGTGGGTAGTGCTAATGCTCACCCGCGCGATATTGATTTCGCACCGCGAGAGCAGCCCGTGGAAAGCTAGAATTCCAGAGCTTTTCATCGACCTAGTGCGCTTTGCAACCATTGTTGTGGGTTCCGGAATGATTATTGCCGGCGTATGGGGCAAGGACTTTACGGGTCTTCTAGCCACCTTGGGCGTCGGTTCATTGGTGCTGGGCTTGGCGCTCCAGGACACGCTTGGCAATTTGATGGCTGGTATCGCGCTTCTGTTCGAGCGCCCATTTCAAGTCGGTGACTGGATCAGAGTTGCTGACCTAGAAGGTCAGGTAAGCGAACTAAATTGGCGAGCAGTGCGCATGCGCACGCGCGACCAGGATATGGTGATTGTCCCAAATTCTATATTGGGAAAGGAGCGAATCGCTAACTTTAGCCGTCCAACAACTCTGCACGCGACGAATTTGTATGTTGGGTTTTCATACGATGACCCGCCGAATAAAGTTAAGCGGATTCTGCGTCAAGCCGCCTTGATGTCGCATGGGGTTAGGGTCGATCCGTCACCTGTGGTGAGGACTAAGGAATACCGTGATTTTTATATCAATTATCAGGTTAAGATTTTTCTAGACGACTTTGCCAGCCTTCCAGATATCGAAGAAGATTTCATGACCCGCGTTTGGTACGCGGCGCGCCGAAATAAACTAACAATACCCTACCCAATTCGCTCAATTTACAAGACTGACGTAACCCCAGAGTCAGCCCCGCAACACGGCGAATCCATCAAAAAGTCTATTCAAGCTATTCCTCTATTCTCCAGTCTAAGTTCCGAGGAGCTGGCCAGCTTAGCACAGGACTCTGTGCTGCTTGACTTCGCGTGCGGAGAAAAAGTTGTACATCAAGGTGACCGTGGAGACTCGCTATATATTATTCGGCAGGGTGAAGCTGCTGTAAGCGTCACAGATTCACAGGGAAAAGGTCACGAAGTAGCGCGCTTACGGAGCGGGGACTTCTTCGGCGAAATGGCACTTCTAACAGGTGAACCTCGTAGCGCTACCGTTAGCGCCACAGAGGACATGCAGATTGTCGTGGTTTACAAGGAAGCACTGCGCGCAATTATGGAACACCGGCCAGAGCTGGCGCGCACTTTAGCCAAGATAATGCGCGATAGACAGTCGGCTCTTTCGCACGCACCGGAGTCAAATGCAACTGCCTCACCCACAAACGCCGCAGCCTTTAACGAAGAGCAAACTCTCTCCCTAGCAATGCGCATTAAAAGATTCCTTGCAATTTAAGCGATACTTGTGTTTCGTTCAAAAAGTTTTTAGCCATGGCACTACTCACTAGCTTTAAGGAATGCAAGGCTCACTTACTTGGAAGGCCATCGACTTGGCCGCCGTCTAAGGAACGAAGCACTTGGTCGGTTTGCCCCTTTCAGCTCGGCGTTAGTGCTGTGCACGCGTTCTCAAGATCTAAATTCTTACTGAAAGCAGCACTGGCGTGAACACACTTGAAGTAAACTTACCTAATGGGCGAACCATCAGTTGCAGTGTGTTTGGAGACCCTGCGCTACGGAAATCAATTTTCTACTTCCACGGGTATCCAGGTTCACGTCTGGAAGGTGGCCTCGCGGCTGACTCGGCAGCCAGTCGCGGGATAAGTGTTATAGGCGTTGATCGACCAGGGTTTGGGGGAAGTTCTCATTATTTCGGTCGTAAACTTTTGGACTGGCCAGCGGACGTCGCGGCCCTAGCAGATCACTTGGGAGTTAAAAAATTCTCTGTTTTAGGGTGCTCAGGCGGAGCACCCTACACTCTCGCCTGCGCTTACTACATGCCTGAGCGCATAAATAGTTGCGGGATTGTAAGTGGTTTAGGTCCCATTGAGTCCGCTCAGGATGTACTAGAAATGAATCTGCTTAACCGCTCCCTGCTCCTGTGCGCCCGTAAGTATCCAGCTCTGGCCTATGGGTTTGTTAGCGCTCTAGCGAAAGTAGTCAGCGCCTACCCTCATTTGCTCGTAGGCTGGTTACGCTTTATCTCTCCAAACTGCGATCGGCTTATATTGAGCCGCCAGCCAGTACAGGCGCTACTTACGAAAAGCTTTGCCACTGGCCTGAGAGGTAAGTTTAGTGACATAGCAGCTGATATGTCGATTATCGCGCAGCCCTGGGGGTTCGCCCTAGAGCAGATACAAATCCCAGTTCATCTTTGGCATGGTACTGCCGATCATTATGTACCTCTTTCTATGGGCCAAAGCATGGCTTCAAGGCTTGCTAAGTGCAGCTATCGCTTTGTGCCAGATGCCGGCCATTTTATGATTGTTGAACTAATTGAGGAAATCATTACCAGCCTCTTCGCCCCCCTTTGACCTGCTACAGCTGATTTTTGTATGGGGCTGTTGTCTACCATCGTGCTTTAGTATTTTAATAGACCACAGTGGAGAATTCCCATGTCAGACAGTATTCAATCAATTTCTGGCCATATTGTCATATTGGGCTGGTCGCGCCGCGTTGAGCGTATCGTGCGTGAGCTACGCAATGACGTTCATCGTCTGGCAGGAGAAATGCGCCCAATTCTAATTATTACTGAGCAGTCCCTTAGCCAAACTAAGACTGATTTTGAACGCGTCTACTTTCTACACGGACGCTACAACGACATGGAAGTGCTGCGTCGGGCGAATCTAGACACAGCACACTCGTTGTTGATCCCAACGACAATTCCAGAAGCCGACGCTGCTGATGGTCAAAGTGTTTTCTCACTCTTAGCCGCGCTTTCAGTGAACCCCTCGTTGCGTGTGTGTGTAGAAGTAGCCCGAGCCGAAAGCTCCGATACTCTCAGTTATATAAGACGCAAAGGCGTAACTGAAGGTGATGTCGAAATTGTATCTTTCGAGTCATTTGCCGAGCGAATTCTGGCACAAACTGCCGTTAATCGCGGAGTATCTCGCGTCTACGATCATCTGTTGTCATTTGGAACAGATTCGAATGAAGTCTACATGCTCCCGCTTCCTGCTAACTGGCATGGCAAGACCTTTCGCGCCTTATTTCAGCACTGTTTTGAACGTGAGGTGATAGTAATCGGCTTCGAGAGGGCAGGACAGCTGTGCCTTAATCCCAAAAATCGCGACACCCTACTTGCACCTGATGATGCAATTTGGTTTATCGCTTATGACAAGGCAGCCGGCATAGCCTGCATAGGAAAATAAGTAGGTACACCTAATTCTATGAAATCCTGGGCCCGCGCATTACTAGATCTGTACCGCTCCCTGTGGGAGCGTTTCCTGAATACTCTCAATCGCCGGCCACTATTAACTTTTTCGTTCATCATCCTGTGCATCATTTGCCTTGCTGCTGCACTTCTAAGCGAGAGCGAAGGAATAGGAGCCTCTGCATTCTGGCACGCGCTAGTTTATATGCTGAGTGGACTGGATGTGGATCCTCCCCAGACCATCACGGGAGAAATTGTCGCATCTGCGGTGCTTGTATGTGGCGTAATCCTCGTTTCTCTATTTACTGGCTATGTCGCTGCTGAGTTCTCGCGCCTACTCACCTCGGCGGTCTCGATACCACTTAAACCTTCAAACCGTAAGTTCCAAGACCACACTGTTATTTTTGGCTGGGGCCCAAAGACTAAGGCGGTACTACGTGAGCTAAATGCCGACCATGCAGCGCGCGGATTTCGCGCAGATGACATTCTCGTAGTTAGCCCTCAAGAACACTTGGAGCGGGGCACAGAGCAAATTTACGAGCATGTCTGGCACGTACGTGGCAATCCCAACGATACTGATGTGCTTACTAGTTGCAACATCTCAGCCACTACCGGCTGCTCCGGTGCGGATATTGCCGTTGTAATCGGCGATACGCATTTACCCCCTGAAGAAGCTGACCGCCAGTCACTTTTGACACTCTTGGCCGTCGAGCACCTCCAGCCTAAAGTCGTCTCGCTCGTCGATGTGTTCGATGAAAGAAGCGCCGAGCACTTTCGAAATGCAAACGCAGATGAGGTATTGGCACCTTCGCGCTATGCTACCCTATTGCTAGCTCGTGCAGCAGAGTTCCCAGGGCTTTCAGCTTATATCGATGAGCTTCTTGCCCTGGCTCCAACCACTCAAAGCACAATCGCTTCTAGCGAACTAGTCGAGGCTAAGGAGCCGATATCTTTTTATGTGCGCAGCGCTGAGCATTTGGGCGTTGCAGGGCAACGCTTGGATGATGCCATCGTATCCAGCAATAAAAGAAGTGACATTGTGGTAGTGGGCTTATTGGGGCGGCAGGGAGTTGCCTTCACTTGCGATGAAAGCGCTCGAGCGACTGTGCTAGAACCAAATGACCAACTTGTAGTAATAGCAACACCTTCACAACTTTGAGGCATGGAACCAGTATTTCGAAACCATATTGTGATGTGCGGCTGGAACAGACGCGCTGCCGCAATTGTTAGCGCACTCCAGGAACTCGGTCAGCGCCCAATCTTAATTCTACATGAAAATTTGGACGATATTGCTCAAAGTGTCGGGAAACGCCGCGGGGTATTTCTCATGGGCGGGAATCCTAGCGACAAGGCTGCACTTTTGCGGGCGGATGTAGGTACAGCTTATTCAGTCTTAGTACTGGCGCTAGATTCGCTGGGCGACTCAACCGACGCGCGTTCTGTGCAAATTGCGCTAGCTGTTGAGCGCATTCGATCTGCGGTCTTCACGGTGGTAGAACTGCGCGACATACAAAACAAAGCCCACTTTGGCTGGACTAAAGTGGACGATCTAATTACCGACCAAGAAATCGCCGTACGCATGTTGGCCCAGGGGGTTCGGCATGTTGGCGCTGCCCAGAGTGCTGACTCCCAGGAAGGGAAAAGCGAACGCCACCTTGTGCCCATTTATCGCCAGCTGATAGATCCAACCCACTCCTCAGCCCAGATTTTTAGAGTAGACTTGAACTGGCAACGCTTTTCGTCACGTTGTTTTCACGAATTACTGGCATGGGGCGTGCCACGCTGCGTCCTCCCACTTGCCTGGGTTGGTTTCAAAGTACATCGAATTCCTGCCCATGATGAGAATCACCAAGCTTGGGTATCGTGGAAAAGCGATGTTTATGCCAACCCACCTGCAAATGTAAGGGCCAGTGATATCTGGAAAGACTGGCCAGGGCCCGATCACCCACTTGGACTATTAGTGCTGGCTAACTCTCGCAAGCATGCTGAAAGCGTATTTGAAGGACTAAGATGAAATCCAGCTTCTTTGAATTGTCAGCCTCGGACATTAATGGGAACGACTGGGCATTCTCCCAGCTAAAGGGAAAAGTAACCTTGATTGTAAATGTTGCAAGTCGCTGCGGATTTACTTCGCAATATACTGGGCTTCAGAGTTTGTATGATAGATTCAAGGTGAAAGGCCTTGAAATTGTGGCCTTTCCTTGCAATCAATTTGGAGCCCAGGAACCCGGAACTGCCGCAGAGATTAAATCATTTTGCGATACAAGTTTCGGGGTCACCTTTCCAATTATGCAAAAAGTTGACGTGAATGGCCCGAACACTCATCCAGTCTTTGCATACCTTAAGTCAAATTGCCCTGGGCTTCTCGGCACTGAGTCGATCAAATGGAACTTTACCAAATTTTTGGTAGCACCAGACGGGAGAGCAATCCAACGCTTCGCGCCGCAGGTTACACCAGAAGAATTGGAATCCGCGATAATTCAGCACTTGTAGGCGCTAGCTTTGACATACTTTGTTGTTAGACAACAGCAAACCAAGTCTAGGCCCTCTCATCCATTCCATAGACTCAGCGGATCCTGCCTTGCTAATGTGCTTATCGCACATTAGCAAGGCAGCTCATCATAACCTATGGAAATGGGGATTTTTAGGAGCCGATTTTCCTTAAATATCTTCCAACTCGCATATCTTGAGCCAAATTTTAGGAGACACAAGAAGTGAGTAGCATAAGACTTAGGGCATCTGCCCTTTTAATCTTCACACTGTTACACAACACTCACGGGCAGTGTCAAACAGTGCGCGACGATGGCTGCTGGATTGAAGAATGGGATGCCGTAGCAAATGGAGCGAGTGAATCAGCAGTTGTACCATTTGAGACGTGGAATACACTCCTATTACCTGGATCAAGAGAAGCACTCCACCAAAATCTAACGTCTAGATCATCTAGCGCTTGCCAGGCCGCCTGGGACAATCTAGCGATGGAGATAACTAATGGCATTCTATACTTTTCCCCCCGCTGCACGATTCAACTTGGCTCGCCTGAGACTAACGCATGCACAAAAATCTACGCGAGAATAGATGGGGCCCGCGATTACTGTGCTGAGCTAATAAACTGCACCACTATACCCAGTGGGGGCAGCTCTGCGAGCGGGACTAGCGGCTGTTCTGTCGGCCAAAGCAGCTTAGTCAGGGTAGGAGCTGGTTTTACGTGCCGAAGTAAAATCAAGGCGCTGATATGCTGTGGGACTGGAAAAACTGGCGTCGTGCCAGTCTACTAGAACTAATCTCATAAATGGGCTCCTGCCCGTTTATGAGACGCTCCAAGCCTCGCCAGCGCGAGCACGGCGCTGGCTCTGCGTCGCTACAAACGCCTTCGGCGTTTGCCGGACCATTCTTGGCCCGACTAGAAGTCATCTCAGATTTATCAATTATGAGATGGCTTCTAGAACGACACAGCCCCCAACAACCCATAGACGCGGAAGGGGTCAATATCGCAGCAACATGACAACAGCTCTACTTCTCCTCAGCCTTCTTACCCTTGTGGTAAGTCGAGTAAACATAGACTGTACAATCGACTTCCCCTAAGTGCTTCTTTATAAGGGGGAGCACATCCTTCCAATCAAGTCGACCAACACCTGTAGCCAGGCGCGGCAAAGCAACGCTTTGGATCTTTTCTTCGCGCAGGTACTGGGCAAGATCGTGCAAGGATCGATTCACAAATTCTAGGTGCGCTGGCCCTGGGTGTTGCCCCTTTGCACTTGGGGGCTCTTGTGTGAAGAGGTTAACAATTCGTCGCCCGTCTGTTCCCTGCCATACCCAAACCCCACCCGGCTTAGGGTGGGTAGACTGGCAGTAATGTCGGAAATCTTTATAAAGCGCAGGCCATTGCTGACGCAAAGCCATGGCGAGTTCTGATTTGAAATCATCGTTCACTCCAACTCCATGGGCCAAGACTTGAGCTTTAGTAAAGAGAATGTCGCCACTGACATCTTGAATCATATGTCATCCTTTTCAATGGTTATACTTGTCTATTAATCCTTAAATATGATTTTGCCAAGGGGTAGACACAAATAAAGGCTATTGCCACTAGCCTCGCCCATAACTTGCATAAATCTCGCGATATTAGGAGTGCTAAGACAAAGGCCAGAAACAAGCGATGTATGTATCGGTGCCCCTTTTTGGCGTGGCAACCCAAGCAGCGCCCAGAACATGTTCTAATACAGTAAAGCCGCCAGGCGACTTAGTGCGATGTTATAAGCTCGCCCTTAAGACCGTAATGCTCTAAAAGCTCAGCCATTTTTCCGGTTTGTATTAACTCGTCCACACCCTTAGAGATAAGAGCTGCATAGGACTGAGATTGCTTAATAGCTGGCGAGAATGCAATGTAAACCCCATCTCGTCCGAGACTTCCGGCATGCACCAAATTACCGAATTTTGGATGTAACTTTAAAAAATGAGTTACAACCAAGGCATCGTCGATCAAAGCATCGATGCGACCGCCCACGAGCTTTCTAATATTTTTCTCTAATGCGTCATCTCCTACAGACACCTGAACGCGCTCGGGGTTACTTTTATTGGCTCGTATGTAAGCGTCGACTTCTGCGTTGTTGAAAGTGTAGTCTGCGATTACACCTAGTGATACATATTCTAGTGACTTAATTCCGCTATAGCGCCAACTCGCTCCTGGCCGCACAAATACATCATCACCCGCCGTAGCAAGTGGTTTCTGAGGAAAGACAAAGCCCGGAGCATCGCTGCGGTATGCCCCGACGATAGCCATATATTTTCCAGCTCTGGTGTCTTCAATCGCCCGGCTCCAGGGCAGGACAGAATACTTGACGCTATGGCCCGCTTTTCCAAGTGCGTACTGCGCAATTTCTATTAATAGCCCCGGATTACTAGAGCCGGGGACACAGTTGTACGGGCACCACTCATCGGCAACTATTGTTACTTGGTCAGCCTGGGCTGGGTAAGACAGCCAAAGAGTTAAGGTCAATGGCATCAATATGTTAACAAGCATCGTTAGCGGTCTCATCAGGCGCATACCATATACTGGGGCCAGTCAAGTTAGCCCGCAAACTCAGTCCTCAACAATAAGTGCGAACATTCCGAAACTACTAGAGAAAGTTTAGTTTGTGCTAGTAGAAACTTTGGCGTCAAGGCTGACGCTATCCCTAGGTGTGTTTTAAGCAGATAGTGAATTTGATGTTGTCTAGGTTCATCAAATACTTTGAGAAGCTTGGCTTACAAACAAAACTATCCCTGTTTGTATGCTGCCTCATAGGTATGGCGCTTGCTCTTAGCACGGCTGCCCTAACCTGGCGCTCTCATTTTCTCTTGCAGCAAGAGTTAGTGAAGCACGCCGAGTTGACCGCAAAAATGCAATCGCAAATTCTAGAGCTCCCACTTTGGGACCTCGATAAAGTTCGCGCCGGTAGGATACTCAAACTACTGGGGCAAGACCCGGATCTGCATGGGGCTGAACTTTTTGACGACTCAGGCAAACTTGTAGCTTGGTCCGGCAAACTTGATGACTTGCCAGAGCTTATATCTGCAGTTGAACCCATTACTCATCGCTACAAAGATGAAGATCGAAAAATTGGATCGTTCCGATTGCGATTGAGTCCAGTCGCGATGAATTCGGAATTTCATAAGCAAATCATTCTGAGCCTGTCGGCATTCCTTTCGTTGGCGGCCCTACTGAGTCTTTTGGTCACCGCTGTTGTACGTAGCCTACTGTCGCCGCTAAAGGATGTAAGCAGCGCCATGCAGCGCTACGCTAAGGGCGACAGTACCGTTCAACTTCCGCACTTAAGCTCAAACGATGAGCTCGGCCTGCTTGCCCGTACTTTCGATGGCATGAAAATGGACCTGGATTCCCTAAGAGCCACCCTCGAAGAGCGTGTTCAATTAAGGACTCAGGAGCTACAAGATGCGACGCTAAGAGCTGAAGAAGGGATGCGCGCTACAAGTACCTTTCTGGCAAATATGAGTCACGAGATTCGCACTCCTATGAATGGCATCATAGGGATGACAGATCTCACCTTAGAAACATCTTTGACGGCGGAGCAGCATGACAATCTAACGATAGTGCGGCGCTCCGCCGAGTCCTTACTGAGCATTATCAACGATATTCTCGATTTTTCTAAGATTGAGGCTGGCAAGTTCAATCTACATCCAGTCAGGGTTAATCTCACATCCATCATTGCTCATACTTTAGCCCTGCTCGGTCCTCGTGCAGCCGAAAAATCAATCGAGCTACACTATGACATCAGCCCGAGGGTACCAAACTGGATTGTTGCCGATGAAGTGCGTCTCTCTCAAATTCTTGTGAATCTGCTAGGCAACGCTATAAAATTCACTCCACACAGCGGTGCCGTGATGCTACTTGTTCAAGCGATGGAGACCACAAATACTCCGGGCTGGACTACTTTACACTTCGTAGTAAGCGACACCGGGATTGGAATCCCAACTGACCGCTTGGAGGCAATTTTCGACGCCTTCTCGCAAGCCGACGACTCAACGACCAGAAAGTATGGTGGCACGGGCCTGGGCCTAACTATCTCGAAGCAACTAGTTGAACTTATGGACGGGCGCATTTGGGCTGAAAGTATCATTGAACGCGGATCGGCATTCCACTTTACAATCAAGGCTGAAGTAAGTACTGGAAAAAGTGAGGCCTCGCTCAATCAAAGAATTGAATTACCACAGCTCCCCCAAACACCAGCAGCCAAGCTGCGCGTGCTCCTGGCTGAAGACAATGTCGTCAACCAGATGCTTGCCATGCGCCTACTTCAAAAACGTGGTTGTGAGGTGGTAGTTGCTACCAATGGCCAAGAAGCAGTTCAGCACTTCACAGAAAATGCCAGCCCTGACTTCGATCTAGTCTTTATGGACTGTCAAATGCCTCTACTTAGCGGATATGAAGCTACAGGGCAAATCCGTGAGTGGGAGAAACGGCGTGGGAGTCATATACCGATAGTGGCTGTCACGGCCAACGCACTTGAAGGCGATCGCGAAAGATGTATACGAGCCGGTATGGACGATTATTTATCCAAACCTTTTAAACCACACGAGCTGGATACGCTCATTAAGCGCTGGACCTCGAAGACTGAACATCTAAAAAGAAGCTAGAAGCTAGCTCTTAAATTCAAGAAGCGATGGGTTTGTAGATTACGGCGCACGAAAGGTCGGGATCGCAATACGAAGTGGGCCTTGTCTTTAGTATTTATGAGAGCGCTTCTAGTCTTACTTTCAACTGAGAATCTTCATCTATCCAAGAGCGTATACAGTACTGATGTAGATTACTTTGCCTCGCGGGCAATACAAGCTTGTTAGGTCTGCTTTGTAAGGGCTCTATGTCCTAGTAGCTTGACTTGTCACTCGTCGCGACGAGAATCGGTTTAGAATCGTCGCCATCAAGAAGAAAAAGCTGGCGGCAAGAATAAATGACCATTGCATTCCCAATCGTGCAGCAACCCACCCTGAAAGTGCCGGACTTACTAATTGTGCAGACATGGTAGCGCTTGATCCGAAAGCCATCAGGCCACCACGACGCTCGATTGGCGCTTGTCTGCTAATCGCAGCGAAAAGCATAGGTAACATTCCTGCGCTAAAGATCCCCATCACAAATCGCAATGGGAATAAGAATAGGTAATGAGGAACAAATCCTTGCAGCAGTGTGCTTACACCGATAACTGGAACTGAGAGTCGTAAAACTCGCTGCCATGATTCCCCATCACTCATCCTGCCCCAATAAGGCGCGAAGATAATTCCAAGTAGCCCAAGCATAGCAACGAGTGCGCCAGTAACTGTCCCGATGTATGCGCTGGGAGCTCCAAGTTGTTCAACAAAGTAAGCAAGTACCGGCTGGGTGGCTGAAAGCCCAAGCATGCCAAGAAATAGTAAAACTATTACTACTCGCAGCTCTCGATTTTTTAGAGCAAAAAGTAAATTATCACGAACCTGAGTGCGCTGCGGCGATCTGCTTAGCTCACTCGCTGCAGCAGGGTTCTCATGACTAAACAACGCAATAACAACGGCACTAGTTAGACAGAGCGATGACACTAGATAAAAAGCTGGGCGCAGTCCAAAAAAATCTGCGCTTATGCCGCCAATAAGCGGACCTAAAATGTTGCCTGATGATAGCGATGTCTGCAAAAAGCCAAGCGCGAAGCCGGTGTGCTCAGCTGGCGTGGTAACCGCCACCAGAGCAATTGAGCCTGCTACGAATCCACTTAGTGCGCCCTGCAACAACCGCAGTAGAAATAGCTGCTCAACACTATGAACCATGCCCATTAACAGAGTCATTATGGCGACTCCGATATATGCACGTAATAACATCAGCCGTCGACCATAGCGGTCGCCAAGTGCTCCCCAGTACGGCGTCAATAAGGCCGAAAAGAAGAAGGACGCGGAATAAACTAGCCCAGCCCAGACTTGCGCCTCGTCATGCGAGCGCACCCCCAACTCACGGACATATAGCGGTAGAAACGGCAAACAAGCGCTCATGCCGATAGCCCCAAGTAGTTGTGCAGTCCAAACAATGTATAGATTTAGCTTCCAACTGTCTGATTTCATTGCAATAACTACACCAACTACGGCTCAAGTCAGACTAGACTGTCTGTTTGCCCACCTGTTGAAAGAATGCTACTCTTAATGGGTCCTTAGCGAAATGTGTCCGCGTCAGAGGCCCTCGAGCACATCCTGCTCACGTTCTCTTTAGCGGTTCCTTTCCTAAAGAGAATCCCTAAGCTGGCGGTTCGGATCTACCGTTCCGCTGTGATTAGGAATGCTTACTTTAAGGAGTGTTCATGGGTAAGAAACTATTTGTCGGTAACCTTGCGTTCCAAGCTACCGAAGACGCGCTTCGTCAACACTTTGCCGCCGCTGGCAATGTGCAATCTGCTAAAATCATTATCGATCGCAACTCTGGCCGTAGTAAGGGCTTCGGGTTCGTTGAGATGACAACAGATGATGAGGCAGCAACTGCTATTGCGACTCTTAATGGTTCGCCATTAATGGGACGTAACATTTCTGTTTCTGAGGCACGCCCTCTTCCGGAAAATTCCGGCGGTCCTCGCGGCGGTGGTCGCGGCGGTCCTGGTGGTGGCGGTCGTCACGGTGGTGGACCACGTCCTCCACGTTAAAAATTTTGAGCTGTGTGAGCGAGAAGCTTGTAGTTTCTCTTACCAACACACCTCTAAAAAGCTGCTCTCTCGTTACGAGAGGCAGCTTTTTTTATTGCCTACATGTTGTTACTTTCCGAGCGAACGCTTTTCCAGCATTGCTTAGCGTGAGTCACTGCAGTAGCATCTAGCACAACCATGCGCGAACGCTTTTCTAATCTGCGACTTGTCTCTGCTTCTATTGCAGACAAGCCTGCTGCGCGCAACTATCTTGCAACCTCGTACTATTATGGCGCTTAAGCGCCATATACCGCTCGTTTCAGCACTCATCTATTAGCAAGCCCTTATCTCTGTAAGACAGCATCGGCCGCATCTGACATGGCCGGCCTTCTCTGATAAGCCAACTTCAACTACCCATAGTTGCTCCGCACATCGCTATACGGCGGGAACAAAAGATTCGTTATGTTAATTGATCCTCAAGCACCCAACAGAATTCTCTTGCTGCCACCCGAACAGCAGGCGTCCATTAACTCTTCACAAACCAGGCAAGTATCAGAGCACTGCCAAGCAACCTGGAGCTTTGGACGAGATGGACTATTGTTATGCGTGCCTTTAATACTCTACAAGGGGGTTCCACTGCATTGGCAAGAACGGGATCAGCAGCTCGTTGCTGTAGACTCATCAAATGCGCCAATCGCGCTTCTTGAGTTCAATGCACCCGGCGGATTCGCACGCACGAGTAGCGGGCATGCAGCGCTTCTACCCAATCAAAAACATATTATAGTTTCATTAATTAACGAGCCCGGCGCGGTCGCTATCCCAATTGCCGAGGGCAATTGGTGCGCATGGGCCAGTCCAAAACATAACTTCGATCCCGGTCGCGATCTATTACCCTTCACTTTGCATGTAGATCACCCAGGCCTACATGCCCCCAAACACAGCATTCTGTATGTTTCTCAAATTTTTGGACACATAACAGCTGCATTCCGATTGTTAGACAGCTTGCCAAGCGATGACCGCAAGGAGTTTTTTGTTGCAGCGAAGAATACTGACAACGTCCCAGCTGTTATCGATCAAATGCGCACTTCAGCTGGACTTAGCACCGCTCTGGTCCCAATGACCTATGATGATGCGATTAGTGGAGGCAATAACATTACAAACCCAGGACGTGCGCTTTGGTTTCTTGATCAAAATCCTGAGTTACTGGATAGAGCACTGCGATCTCGAGTCATACTTAGCGATCTGCGCGAAGAGGTCGCTTGGCTTGGGGCTCTTATAGACGCACACCAGTTGGCGTGTGTGACAATTGGACTAAGTTATCAGTGGCCACAGTGGGACGTCGAACGCGATTCTCTTTCCCTACATCCAGAAGTCCTTGCAGTTCTACAAAGGATGCCCGATGAGACGGACAAGCTTAGAGCAATGCAACAAGTCGGCCTAGAGCCAACGCAGGCGGTACCCGATTGGCATGCCCACGCTGCCAAATGGAAGGCTGGCGTAAGGAGCGGCACAGCTCTGGCTACTGACGCGCTGGTGAGTTTCAGTGCTGTATCAGCGAGTGAGCGCCCAACTCGCATCGAAAATTGCGTCATTTTCCCTGCGCGTCGTGCCCACGTAGCAAATGCTCCGCGCAATCCGAATAAAGTGGCGGTAGTTTTAGGATCAGGAGATTGGACTTGTCGGGAGCAATTTTGCGCCGCACTTGTCGAAACCGCGCGCGCTTTGCCAAATCTTAGCATTGATGTAATTGGAGTCGTCGACTCTAGAAGCCTGACTTTCTCACAATCAAACATCAACTTCCGGGGAGCCCTTAGCCCACGCGAGACTGATGTGCTCGTAAACACAGCTGGTATAGTAATCATAAAACCGGGACACTTTAGCTTTGAGGCTTTGGCTGGGCGGGCGCTGCTAATAGGCCCTGCTGATGACCTGGAACAGGCCTTGCTTCAAGCTAAGGCAGTCGGCTCAGCGCGCCCTGTGGCTATCGCTGTGGAGGTAGATCGGGAACGACTGCTAATAGCGCAAGAAGCCTTTGAAGGCTCAGCCTGGGGAAGGAAGTTATGTCCTCTGATCAGTGTCCCATCAGCTGCGGCAGTTATTGAAAAGATAGAGGCTGCCCTAACTGTACTGGACGATCAGCCCTTGGGGCCACCCACAGCAAATCTTTGTGGGAACGAAGCTCTAAGTCGCTGCTGTACTGAACTTAAAGCGAGCACTGCACACACTCGTAGCTCCTTGCTTGTCGAGCTAAGACGAATTACTAAATCAATTGAGGATGAGTCATGGCAACCAAATCGATAAGACATGCAAGGGCAATATTTAAGCTTCCGCCGGGTGGGCCGGCGGCGACTTCAGTAGCCTATACTTGCGATCATCAAGGACGCCCTTGCCATTCACGCGTTACATTTGGAGATGGCTCGGCGATAGTCGAGAGTACACACCATATTTTTTCGTTGCGCCTGCTCTGGCCAGTGCGAGGATTTGGTGAGGTAGTATTGCGAACTAAGGTCGTTAGACCGCGCAAGCAGCACTATTCACTCATTGCATTGCTAATAGAAGGCCAAGCAGAACGTGTTAGGTTATATTCAAAGGACTTCGCTAAGCAGGCTGACACCTTGGCCGAAAGCGGCTTGGGGTTCGTGCGCTCAAAGCAATTTCAATCAGCAGAAAGAATACTCGCCAAGTTGCTTCAGTTAGGGGAAAAAGCTGCTCTGGTCAAGGCCCGCAGTCTACCAAAGCGGAATCTAGAATTTGGTGTGCAGGGTTTTAGGATTGATACTCAGCAAGCGCTCATTTCTAAGTTAAGGCGAGTAGCTAATTTTGTAGTGCTGCCAAGCTATTTCTTCATGACCAGGCCGACAGCACGCCGCTTTGACATAAGCCGTTTGAAAAAACTGGCACGGGTATCTCGCACTCAAGCGAAAATAAACGTATTCAAACTACATCCATTACTTTGGTTGCACCCGGCCGCAACACCAGCCTGGATTAAAGAACTGGGGTTTAATCAACTTAAGCCATTTGTTGAACGACATGCTCGCAAAGTGCTTCGGCACTTACCTGCTGGTGTGCGCTATATCGATATCTGTAATGAGTTACATTCAAGCGATGCCAACGGATGTTCTCTTACTATTACGCAGCTTGTAGAACTTGCTGAACTAGTGGGCAAGTTGGTTAAGCAGGAGAGGCCTCAGCTTCATACGATTATCAATTTTTCAGACATTTTCGGTGCTGGTAGCGGTATTGGAAAGACTCCCAGCGTCCCTGTCGAGCACTTTCTAGATTGCTGCGAGCTAGCCAAGGTGCCGTATGACGGCATAGGGCTACAATTCTACATGGGGCTAAAAAAGGAATTTACTTGTCGTGAACTTCTAGAGATATCTGAAAAATTTGATGACCTAGAACGGTTTGGAAAGGATCTACACCTTACTGAGCTGGGCTTCCCTTCTAGTTGGCGAGTTGATGCACAAAGCTTTTTCCCTACTGATCATCCTGCAGTCGGTGGCTACTGGCATAACCCTTGGGATGAGAAGACTCAGGCCGAGTTCCTCGAAGCCCTACTAACAATTTTTGCCTCCAAGCCTCATGCGCGCAGTGTGTGTTGGTGGGATATTAGTGATGCTGGGACAGCTCAAGACGTCAGTTCCAAATTTTTCCCGCACGCTGGGCTATTTCGAGCCAATTCTGATCCCAAGCGGGCTTGGAAGGTATTCGCGAATTGGTCTAAGCGACAGCCAAATTCTGGTGGACGCGGGAATAGGCGTTCATAGCTGCTGCGCCAGCCCATAACCATATGAATTGCTTATCGATTATCAACAAAGTACCTGCTACCTTTTTGTCATTTTCCAGCTCTCATACCTTAGGTTCTCTACCCAGCTGTCGACATTACATATGTAGGCTAGCTAGCCCTAGACTACGTAGTTGTCCGTGCAGGGGGGTGGTATGTTCCGGATGTTGTTCTCGATTTGTCTTTCCGTTGTTGTAGCCCGCTGGTCTTACTCCGAAATTAAGATGATGTGGCCAGGCGCAATTCCACTCATAGACTACGCGCTCGAAAAAGCAGAAATCCCAACTCACGACCAATGGGCATCAAGCATGCTGGGGCGCTTCCTTATTGATGTCGCTCAGAAGCAAGGCGTTCAGCTTGATAAATCTGGAGTAAGCACAGTCTCACGATCAGGCAGCAACCACACTCCAGCTAGTGTATCTCACAACAGTGACTTCAAACAGATTGGCGCAACTGTGATTAGGTCTTTCGCACAGCTAAAGCGAGTATAGCAGCTAGTCAAACCCATCAGATAATTTATCTTCTATATCGAGCTTCAAAGTACTGCCGCAGGAAAATAGCGGCTGCATTCATTAGTAGCAACAGACCGAGCAATAACACTATCGCTGCGGCAGCATTCTCATGAAATGCCTCTTGGGGCCTACTCAACCAATTATAGGTCTGAATCGGCAGAACCGTAAAAGGCGAGAATATACTATCTGGGACAAAGGCAACGTATGTAAGAGCGCCCATTGTTATCAATGGTGCCGTCTCGCCTATCGCCCTCGAGAGTCCCAATATACAGCCAGTCATAATGCTAGGCATAGCCATCGGTAGTACATGGTCGCGAATTGTTTGCCAGCGTGTCGCCCCCAAAGCAAGCGAAGCATCTCTAATAGAAACAGGCACTGATCGCAGAGCCTCGCGAGCAGATATAATTATTACCGGTAATATCAGTAGAGCTAAGGTTAAAGCTCCAGCTATTAAACTCCTGTCAAAGCCAGCCACGCGCACGAATACTTGCAAGCCTAGCATGCCATATATAATAGAGGGCACACCTGCCAAGTTAGCGATATTGAGCTCTATCAGGCGAGTAAGGCGTGTTTTGCGCGCGTACTCCTCCAAATATATTGCTGCTCCTACTCCACATGGGATCGCGATTATAGCCGTCAGCAACATCAGGTAAAGGCTTCCAACAAGAGCCGCAAATACACCGGCCTTATTAGCAAAGCGCGATGGGAATCCCGTCAGGAACTGCCAATCTATGCGCGTGAGGCCCTGGGCAAAAACACTTGCTAATAAGGCAAGCAGGACAAACAAAGCGGCTGCAACCGAACATAGAGCAAGGAGCTCAAAGAGCTTCTCGTGCAGCTGACGCCGACGCTGTACTGCAGTAACCACTTGGCAAGGAATCGCATGAGTAGTCATACGTATGCTCTTTCAAATCGCTCTCGAATACGAAGACTTATGTTATTTAGAAATAGCGTCATCAAGAATAGTGCCGCGGCGACAGCAAAAATTGTCTTATATTCAAGAGTGCCATGCGGTGTATCGCCTAATGAAACTTGCACAATAAATGCTGTCATGGTTTCAACCGGCGATAGCGGATTGCCAGTCAATACTGGCTGCTGCCCAGCTGCGATAGCTACAATCATTGTCTCGCCAATCGCACGCGACATAGCCAAGATGAAGGATGCAGTCACTCCACCCATAGCGGCTGGAACTAGAACGGAAAAGACCATCTGCAACCTAGTGGCACCAAGTGCATACGCCGCGTCGCGTAAACTTCGCGGGACAGTGTAGAGAGCATCCTCACTAAGCGAAGCCACCATAGGTAAGATCATTAGCCCCATTACAAGCCCAGGGCTTAGCGCGTTAAATGGCTCCAGAGAGGGGATCAACATCTGCAATATTGGAGTTACAAACACAAGTGCAAAATAGCCAAAAACCACCGTAGGAATTCCGGCCAGGATCTCCAGCATCGGTTTCAAGATGCTTCGTAAGCGCGGGGATGCAAATTCTGTGAGATAAATTGCTATCAGTAAGCCAAACGGTAATGCCACAACAAGCGCGATTCCAGAGGTTAGCAAAGTACCAACTAGTAGCGGTGCAATACCAAAATGCTTATCACTAAATAGGGGCGTCCACTGCGAGTCAGTGAAGAAGTCAACGATCGAAACTTCCTCAAAGAACGAAAAGGCCTCAAAAGCCAGTACTAACACTATTCCTACTGTTGTTACGATCGATAAACAGCCGCAACAAAGAAATGTTAATTCGACTAGTCGTTCTCTAATATCGCGGTATTTCACAGATCAACATCAAATTGGAAAAAATCCGGTTGGAAAGTAGCATGGCGGCTGGGTTACCTAGCCCTCCCCAACCGCCAAAATATCAACTAGGAGGCCTTCTCTGTGCGCATCAATTGCTCAAGCGTAATGCCAACCTGATGCCCCTGAGCGAAGAGTGTCCCAACTGTACGCGCATTGAAGCGCTCCATTACGAGTTTGCTAATTCCCGTTGGCAAAGGCACATAGCCAACTTCCTTCGACAAGTTAGATCCATTTGTAAGATAGAAATTTATAAACTCTGCC